>NZ_JASISN010000020.1:0-53491 GCF_030063085.1 Planococcus sp. S3-L1
TCGTTGCGGTTGCCTTGCTGATCCAGTCAAGTTCATTCTTTTTAGGAATCATTGAGGGTGTCGTGACTGAAAAAACGGAAGCAAGTTTTACTGTGGAAATGGTGGCAACTGGCTTTTGGGGCGATTCATCTGTCCAGGAAGTGCATTTGGCGGATGCCACGGTTTTCAAGGGAAAAGTGGAGGCGTATGAAGAATTGAAGGAGGGAGATTTGGTGCGTGTGATGCCGTTCGATCTGCCCGCTGACTTTTCCTATTCTCTTGCTGCGGAAGTGACGGTGGAGTGACAAGGGAAGCGCAAACCGGATGGCAAGCTGAAGCATTTGGTAGTCGAATTCTCCGCTTAGTTAGCGATGCTGTCCGGAACCGGCAAAATTCATGACTTTTGCTTATTTACAGCCTTTTCATTATTACCTTGGTATTAAAGGACTGGAACAAAACTGAATAATAGAGAAATGCCTTCCGATTATTAGTGGAAAGGCATTTATGTATTTTCTTGACGAGCATTGAAACGGCTTAGCAGAAAAAACTGACTGCGTAATCATTATTATATTAAGAATTGCTTTCCAAGCTTCGAAAGATCTCATTTATAATAAATGAGGTTTACATATCATAAGTTATCGGAAGTTGTTTTGATGAAATCATTATCAATTAAACAAAAGGAGCTAGACAGATATTTATATCCATCTAACTCTGTGCGTTACCTGTATGTTGGGATCTTTACCTAAGTAAAAGATGTTTTTTCTATTAATATTCTAAGGTCTTTAATATTATCCATTGACAACTTATGCTTTCCACTTTCTATTTTTTCAATCATATGAACGATTTTAGTTATGAGTGGCATTTGAATTTTATGTTTCTCTCCTAATTGAAGTACGTATCCTAGCTGTTTTGGAACTTCTGTCTTTCGTTTCCGTATTGCTAAATCCCTCCAAATCCCAGTACGAGTCTTCGTATAGCCCCTTAGTCGCTTAGCAATTTTAAAATAACTATTTTCTAATTTTTCTCCTTGTTTTAGAGGATAAAGCAACTGTGGCATCCAATTATCAAACGACTCAGCTATTATACCCTCTGCTTCTGCAACTTTTAATACCTCAGTACCTACAGCATTCAAGATTGGATGAAGAGTTACATCCTCAAAAAAGTCTGCTATTTCATTATTAGTAGTTGCGGTCATAGTAAGCATAGCTCCGTATGCTAACTTACTCCATAAGTATCCAAATATATTTTCAGTTATTTTTGCTTCTCCCCAGCATTGTAGGCGATTGCTTAAATCAGTTACTCGATCACTAATTTGTCCATTAATTTCGCCAATAAATAAGCTGCCGACTCCCCCGTACTCTATTTTTCCGGGTTCTAAATAATCGGCAAAAAGATTTATAAAACAACCCACTGTTCTTTCTTCTCCTACTACTTCTGCAATTTCTAATTCACATAAACCATTTTGGAAAGAAACTACAAAAGAATTTTTAACCATCAGAGGTTCGAAAGGTTCAATTGCCTCTTTAGTATGCTGTGCTTTCACTGCCAGGAAAACAATTTCTACTTTATTATTTATTTTTAAAAAATCTTGAACTGTATAAGCTTTTGCTTTTACTTTAAATGACTCGTCTTTTAGCTGAATAAGTAAACCATCAGCATTAATTGCTTTCACATGTTCTTCATCACGATCTATAAAAATTACTTCCTCACCATTTTCTATTAGATATGCTCCAATCACACCGCCAATAGCTCCGGCACCTATTATCGTAATAGTCATTTTTATCATCCTTAATAACCTAAGTCATAAACTCCAGGCATTTTGATATCAACCCCTAGTGTCTGTGCGGCAGTTTTCGCCCAATGAGGATCTTTGAGCATTCCTTTTCCGATAGCAATTATATCGGCTTCGTTTTCTTTTAGTACATGTTCAGCTAAATCTGGATTCTCTAAAGCCCCTACAGAAATGACAGGTACATTTAGTTTTGTTTTTATTTCTTTAGCAAATTTTGTTTGGTACGCTGGATATACATCGGGCTTATTTGGAGAATTTCCACCAGTACTGACATCAAACATATCAACACCTGCTGATTTAAAAATTTCACAATAGGCTATCATTTCATCTAGTGTGTAAGGGTTTTCTGTATATTCGATAGCTGAAATACGCATTATTAAAGGCATGCCAGTAGGCATCTCACTTTTCATTGCTGCAATAACTTCTTCAGCAAACTTCGTAGGATTTCCATAGCAATCAGTTCGTTGATTGCTAGCTTTTGAGATGAATTGATGAAGCAAATATCCATGAGCTCCATGCAATTCAATTGTATCAAAACCAGCATTAACTGATCTTTTAGTTCCTTCAGCAAATTTTTGAATAATATTATATATTTCTGATTTACTCAACTCTTTTGGAACTTCATAATCTGAACTAAAAGGAATTGCCGATGGAGCAATAATTTTGCAATCTTTTAATTTAGATTTTCTACCTGCATGGGCTATTTGGATTGCTGATTTTGCACCGTATTTGTGAATTTCTGTGTTGATTTTTGTAAATGCTTCTTGTTGTTCTTCAGAATAAATACCTAAGCAATTTTCGGTAATTCGCCCTCTAGGTTCTACATTTGTCATTTCAGTCATAATTAATCCTGTCCCACCAATTGCTCTCGCGACTAGATGAACAAAATGCCATTCTTCAGGAATTCCTCGCTGATTTTCAGCTTTATATTGACACATTGGAGATAGTGCAATCCGATTTTTAAGTTTCAAATCTTTTAATTGATATGGCTCGAATAGTTTTCTCATTTAATCCTTCCTTTAAATTAATTTAGAAGTATTTTCAGAAATTCGAAGTAATTCTTTTAATGAAAAATTGATTTTATTTATTTTTCTTTGTAATGTAGTATGAATAATATTTGAGTCTACTTCGTTTAAATTTTTTCTACTTAATATGTTTGCAATTGAAGGGACAGGTCCTTGAGAAATAGCGCTATCGTGTGTGAAAATGTCTTTATCGACATAATTAATTTGTACGAGACTACGTGACATTTGTTTCGTCCATTCATTAATAATATCTCTAGAAGAAGATGAGACGTCTTGAGACTTAGATTCGATGAATATGGTTAATTTCTCTAATTTCTCTAAGCGTAAAAAGGTGGTATTTAGCAAATCTTTAAAATCGTACTGCTGTTTATATCTTTCAAGAATGCTGATAATTTCTTTCAAAGCAGCAGTTTGTTGAATCGGAATGATATCTGAAGAACAAAAGTCATAAACTATTGATAAGTAAATTTTACAATCTCGCTTCAGTAGTTCTGGATCAATTTTATCTAAAGTATCTTCAGTCGTATGCCACCACCAGCCAAACCCGCCACCCTTACCACCACCAAATAATTTAGAGAAAGCTCGCATGGCTGGAGTATCTACTGGTTCTTGTTCTGAGAGCCCCATAAGAGCAGAAGGTATGCCGGCTCCCCAAAAAGATTGGTCCCCAGCTCGGCCGAAACGCGAACCTTCAAATTCTTGGTTTGCTACCAATTTCACAGAGTTACCAATGAGTTGCTTAGTTTCTGCCATTGTATTACCAGCAGTAAGCACAGTAGAGTTTATTCCTCCTACAGAATCGATATTCAAATGAAGAAGACAGTGATCGTATAATTCTTCAAAATTTTCATCAGCATACAAAGCGGAACCCGCGTAGCGTCCATGGGAATGTCCAGACCAAAAAGCTAATCGAATGTTACGTTTGAATTTAGGACTTCCTTGTTGAAGAACTCTAGCGCATTCCAAGATGGTTGCATCCGCTGTTCCGTTATCCATCGCTCCGTAATGCCAAGAATCAATATGACCCGAAAAGAGAAGAAAGTCTTTAGTTTCAGGATTAAATGTATAATCTGCAATTAAGGTCGGGATATCTTTCCATTCTGTAGAGACACTTGTTTTTAGACAAAGTATGGCGTTAGATTCTGAATTTGAAAGCATTTCAATTATTTTTTGTCCATCGTTATAGGTAACAGATGCAACCGATATTTTTGGATACATATCAATGTCTTCTAAAGAAGGGTTGCCCCAGACAGTCGAAACAATCATTTCATGAGTGTATTCGGCGTTTATAAATATCGCAGCGACTGCCCCGTTTCTTTGGGCTGTCTGAACAGCTCCAGGAGTGGCAAGTCCGTTTATTAGTACGGCTTTACCTTTTATTGAAGAGCAACTCTCATATTCTTCGTCTCCAATATAGACAAGGTCTGCTTCTAGTCCTTCCTTATCTGTAGAGACGGACATGGAGTGAGTAATGGAGTCAAAAAAGTGTCCTCCTATTGTCAAATCGGAACTCTCAGGTAAACTAATTAATGCTTTACGATAGTATAAAGACGTTTGGTATCCAAGTTTCGTTAAGATACTTTGAGCATATTCGAAACTACTCTTTTCTTCTAGTGATCCAGATAGACGAACTTCTTTCGAAATTTCTCTAGTATATTCCATCAATTGTTGAGAAGAAATGAGTTTTATCAATTCTCTTTTATCAGTCATTTTCATTCTCCTTTCTTGATTCCTGCGTATTCAATTAGTAATCCAGCGAGCAGAGCACACCGTTCATTCATGTGGTTAACAAGAAGGTGTTCGTGATTTGCGTGAGCTCCATCGCCAACGGCTCCTAAGCCATCAAGTGTAGGAGCAAACGGGGCTGTTAAATTCCCATCACTTCCTCCACCAGTTTCCTTTTCAACTAAATCGAATCCAATTTGTTTTTTTGCAATCATCTGTGCTGTTCCAAACATTGATATAACTGAATCAGTTCTTTCTAGCGGCATGCGATTAATTTCTCCTGTTACTTTTAGCAAAATATTATCTTTGATCGGTTTTAAATTCATAATCATCTCATGAATTTTTTTAAGTTCGCTAGCAGTTTTAGCCCTAACATCTATATCAGCTGTAGCTTTTTCTGCCATCACATTGGTAGCAGATCCTCCAGAGATTTTACCTACATTAATGGTAGTACCTGTAGAGAAATTTGTTACTTCGTGTAGTTTAACAATCTGTTTAGCTAATTCATCAATAGCACTAACCCCTTTTTCAGGATCAATGCCGGAGTGGGCTGGAATGCCAGTAATCTCCAGTTTATAAACGCCCACACCTTTACGAGAAGTTTTTATTCCACCCTCTAGAGTCATTCCTGGCTCTAAAACAAAAACGTAATCGCTTTTCTTCGCTTCTTCTTCGATAAAAGATTTTGAAGTTGGATTTCCAATTTCCTCATCTGAGTCGAAGAAAAAAACTATTTTTTTGTTTAGTTGTATTCCAGTTTCGCGAAGTGCTTTTAAAGCAAATAAACCTTGGACTAATCCACCTTTCATATCAAAGACACCTGGTCCTTTTGCTACACCATCTTCGATTCTAAATGGGTTGTTCTTTAAAGTTCCAATTGGCCAAACCGTATCAAAATGAGACAATATAAGTATCTGATTAGGGCCTTCTCCCCATTCACACCTTACGTGATTCCCATATTTTTCGATTTTGATTATGCTTGTTGTGCCTCCAACAAGCTCTTTGAATGCCTCCGAGAGCCATTCAGCTAAAACGTCTAGTTTTTCTTTATCAGTTGAATATGATTCGTGTTCAACAATTTGTTTTAAATAATCAAGCATGGATTCATGATTTTTTTCGATTTGTTCAATTACTTTCTTCATCGAATTCTCCTCTCTTTATTAAAAATTTTTGAATACTCTTCCTGCTGAATATCCTCCATCTACTAAGATGTTTTGTCCCGTAATGTACGAAGAGTCAGGACTTGAAATAAATTCTACTACAGAAGAGATTTCTTGCATTTTTGCAGTTCTATTAAGTGGCGAATAAGAAACTTTTTCTCTATGCTCCGCAATTGCTTTTTCTGTATTTAAAGTCTTCATTAATGTCTCTGTTTCGACAAGGCCAGGTCCAACAGCATTTACACGTATATTCTTTGAAGCTAGCTCGAGAGCTAAACCTTGAGTTAGCATTTTTACAGCTGCTTTTGATGAGCAATAATGTACGACTCCGGGACGAGCTACTTCACTCGCAGCAGATGTTATATTCACAACGTTTGCATCTCTGGCTCCTGTTTCAATCATTAATTTAACAATAGATTGAGTCAGAAAGAAGAGAGCAGAGACGTTTAAAGAAAATACTTTATTCCATTCATCTCGAGTAATTTCTAAAGCTGGAGTGCTCGGAAAAACACCAGCGCAATTAATGAGTATATTTATTGTTTCAAAAGATTTTCTACAAGTCGAGGTCACCTCTTCTATAAAGGCTGGAGACGTAAGATCTCCAGCTAGTGATAAAATCGATACTTCAGGATAGTTAGTTGATAGTTCAATTTTTGTTTCAAGTAATACTTTGTCATTGATATCTATTAGGAATATATCGTTACCTTTAGAGGCAAATTTTTCTGCTATGCCTTTTCCAATACCAGAAGCAGAACCGGTTATTATTACAACTTTTTTATTCATAAGCTTTCCTCCAAGTAAATAAAATATGTTTACTTTAAAGAAGGGTCTCTTACTACTTTAGATTTTCTGGCTGTTTACCAAAAAACGGCTCTAGACTTTCTTTGGGGACAGGTTTTGTAAATAAGCTTACTACAATTAATAAAATGGTAGAGACAAGAACGCCAGGAATTACTTCATTGATATCATATGGTTTATCAAGTACGAACAGCCAAATTAGTACTGTAATCACACCACCTATCATGGCAGATAGTGCACCAGCGGTACTCGCACGCTTCCAGTTTAGTCCGAAAAGAACTATAGCAAAGAAGAAACTAGCAACCATTGAAGCTTGAGCCATTACAATAAACTGCACCATATCAAAAGGTCTTAATGAGAAGAATAGTGGAATAAAAGCTAGTATTACTACTGCTATTCGATTCAGTTTCATTTTTTGGGCATCAGTCGCATTTGGTTTTAAAACACCAAAGATATCGTGAGAGATACCAGATGAAGATACAATTAGCACACCTGATACTGTACTCATAATTGAAGCAAGTATGGCGACCATCAATAGTGCACCAACAATAGGTGGCAGGACATTAATAGCCATGATTGATGAAGCGCTATCGCCAGTCTGGAGGACAGGAAAAAGTGAACGCATACCCAATCCACCTAAAGTTACGGCCAATGCTACAATAACTTGGAAAACAAATGAAAATCCAATTGCTAAACGAACTGTTTTTGTATTTTTTAGTGTGTATAATCTGGCTAATTCATATGGAGCAATGGCCATGGAAAACCCAAATGCTGCCCCGAATCCTATTAAATCTTTAAATCCATAATGCCAACCTGTAAGTGAACTGTCGAGATCTGTTAAAAAATTACCTACGAAGTTGAATCCGCCGGCTTGACTGAATAAGAGAGGTATAGCTGCTAAGAAGCACCCAGCCATAATTAAAGCTTGAACAAAATCACTATACGCTGTCGCTTTCATACCACCTTTTAAGGTGTAGACCATTGTAACTGCAATAGTGATGAAAGCACCCCAAAACATTGGAATACCAAAAATTGTTTGCATAACAATGCCACCTGCTACGTATTGAGCGATTAAATAAACAGAATAAGCTACGATAATAAGAACTGCTGCAATCACTTTTGCAGTTTTTGAGTTATATCGGACTTCAATATATTCAGGAACAGTCACACCTTTAAACTTTTGGAACTTCGGGGCGACCCAAACTGCTGAAACAATCCATCCAGCCCATAATCCAGGCCAAAACCAGATATAGCTAGCACCTGTCAAATAATGCACACCCATTGTACCGACAAATGTACCAGCACTCATTTGAGTGGCTGCTAAAGCTGCTCCACCAACTAACGCACCAATAGATCGGCCTGCAGTCAAATGACTCTCACTGGTTTTGTTATTCTTACCAGCCCATAGACCAATTGCTGCTACCATAATGAAATAACCTATAATTACATAGTAAAATTCTGGACTAATCTCAAACAATACTATCCCCTCCTATTCTTCCTTTGAGTTCATATAAAGCGCCCATGCAAAGTAGCCTATCAAAAACACGACTGCATATATTGCTAACCCCCAAAAAGGAACTCCCATTATTTATTCACCCCTTCTAAATTATTACTTTTAACTTCGGAACGGATCCAAATAGCTACAATACTTAAAAGAATAATAATTGAAGACCAAGATACTATATTAAATAAATTGAAAATATTTCTTTCTGAACCATAGACGTAATTGACATGAGAGGGGATATTCATCAAATAACTTGTTACTGAGTTGTCCTCAGCTTTCTTTAAAACTGGAAAAGAATTACGCTGGACAATGTTTCCAGCAGTAGTTTCGAAATTTATGGTTACAGCATTTTCTTGCCCTGCTGCTGGATGAGTGGGAACAAAAAGTGGAGTAATGAATATATTTTCATCTACCGAAATTGCGTATTCAACTTCGTACTCGAACGCATCTGAAACTCCTTCGGGGATCTGTACGTAATATCGAACTAATGTTGAAGATTCTTCGGTAGTGAAGTCTAGCTCATTTTCTTGATACAAAAATTGAAGATTTGTAGGTTCGATATTTTTTAGTTTCGAAAAAGTATGCTCAATTTGATTTCCACTGAAATTTCCTGAGCCTGTTAAAAAAATCTGTTGATTTATCTTATAATTCCCTGATCCATCTGACACAATATTAACAATCGATTTGTCTAAAGACTTTGGTACATTATCTACGGCCAATACATTCGTGTTCCAAATTCCAAAACTTAAAAAAAGAAAAGCCATAATAATTAGATTTTTCATCTTACGTCCTCCATTTCTTCGTGAGTTATTCAAGGAAATAGCCTCTTTCTTTGTAGAGAATCTTCAAATTGTTAACACGTTCTAATATTTCTGTTTCATATTTTTTTTCAATACCAGTAGCAATGATATTTAACAAACTCATTATTGAACTAACTGAAATTAAGTTTTCAGATTCTACATTAATTTCAGTGATGAGACTGATGTCTGCCATACGAGAAACAGGAGATAGTAACCTATCTGATATTGCAATGATTGTAGCTCCCCTCTTACTGGCAGATTCAGCAATTTCCAGTGTTTCAGCGGCATAACTTGGAAAGGAAATAACGATAAAAACAACTTTCTTTTGAGGATTAAGTAACAATTCATCTGGATTTCGCATCATATTCTGAGAAAATAATTTAACTTCTTTTCGAAGCATTCCTAGCTTTAGGTATAACCAATGGGCTGGTGCATAAGATGCCCTATATCCAACAATTTTCACTTCATCAGCAGCCATAATCTCATCTACCACACTCCAGTATTCATTTGAATTAAAGCTTTTTTGAAGGTTCTGTAAAATTTCGATGTCTCTTTTTATGAGACGTGAGATAAAGTCATCTTCCACTATTTCTTCTGTCTGGTCATTCTCCTTCTGTTGAACTTTATTCTTCAAGACGTATTCTTGTTGAATCCTTTTCTGCATTTGAGTAAATGTATCAAAACCTAAAGCATAAGATAAGCGAATTACTGTTGTTTCACTTACATCGATTTTCCTGGCGATTTGATTAGCTGTCGACATTCCAAAACTCATTGGGTTTTCTAACATTGAATCTGCTACTTTTTTTTGTCCCTTTGATAAAGTTAAATACTTACTTTTTAAAAGTTCTTCAAAATTTTTCATAATCCCTCCAAAAAAAAGAATTTTATAATTCTTTTTGTTTTAAAAAAGAATTTAATCATTTTTATGAATATAAACTAATTCATCGTAAAAGTAAACTTAATATTTTAAATAAACTGATTTTTTTAATTAATAGAGATTCTCAAAGTATTATCTATTTCTATTTTTAATAATTTTTAACTGTAATTAAATATTATTTCTTTCAACTAAACTTTTACTTACTTTTTTTAACATGTAATAGTGATGAATCGAAGAAGGTACTGTTTTTATTGAAATCAGATGAGATAAGTGTTTGAAAAGTCTGTGTACACTAGCAGTGATTTACGAAATATTGTTTAAATAGTTACTTGCTGAAATCGAAATAGGTAATGATGGATACGATAAGGTGTTACATAAGTTATGTTTTTGACTTTCGTAGTCGTTGAATCGTTAAGAAAGTTACAGGAACTTACGATCAGTTTGTGCTGCCACTTTTCATATTTTGAAAGTCACCATACATTACGGATCGTTGTTATCGAACCTTTTAGATACAAGCACTTAGTAGACCTTTAGGCAATACGAATTCGTTTTCTTATCTTGTAACTGTACTTTATTTTAGAAATTGGGTGTATGGAGTATTAGAGACGTGATTTAAAGAAGATTACTGGAGGACTGTGTATGAAGTGATTACAAATCGTCTTAAAATCGCTTGTACAGACACGATTTTAAAGAAATAAGTCGAAAAAAAAGACAAGAGAATAATACTCTCATCATCGCTTTTCTTAAATGAAATTGTGGTATTATATTTTACTCTCCTTAGTCCCAACACCATTTCAATTACCTCACTAATTACGAGTTGCGAAGTTCCCCTTTAGTATTGAATAAGTATCTAAATTCAAATTCGAAAGAGGTGTCTATTTTAGAATTCACACTGCTAATGTTTTGAGAAGTTAGAGTTGTAAAGGGAAAAGAAAGAATTGTATGGATTAAATTAACTAAGTGACTATCGGCAAAGTGAAAATTACTAAATCATTGGAATTTAGGTAAGGTACCTCACTTTTAGCTATTAGTAATATCTTGTATTGCTATAGGAAATTTTATTTCGCGCGTGTCTGGTCTTTTTCATATAGTGAGACCGCACCATCTTATGCAAAGGATCGTTCGGCTTGGAGCGAATGACTTCTGAAACGTATGAAGATTCGATTGGCAGCAGCCCTTCTTGTTGACGTTCCGCATTTAATTGCGCAACCACTTGTACCATGCTGCCGGTAATGGCATAACGCTTGATGATTTGCTGTTGAAGCGTGGTTTCTTCGTAGCTCTCCGTAAGCACAATAAATTCTTGCAAAAAAATTAGCTCTTCTTTCGCCTTGGCCAGTTTCGGTAAGTGTCTCATTGGTAATCTCCATTCCAAAAGATGTATTTTTCTCCATTATATCCAAACACCTAAAAATAGTAAATTGATTTTTCAGACTTTTTCAGACTGGATTTCTCCGTATGAAACAAAGCTTTTAGTGGAATAATTAGATACAAAAACTAGAAGGGAAACAATCTACTGAACCAAAATAAAGGGCGCGAAGAGGAGACTAAACGTCTCTACTTCGTGCCCTTTTTTTGGCTATCGTTCCAATTCATTTTCCTTTTCCTGTGGTTGTCGATTTTTTTCGAATGAAGCAACGGCTTCTTTTAGTTCGGTGGTGTGGCTGTGATTCGGATTCAACTGATTGAGGTGTTGGTGTAAATCCTCTTTTGATTGAAGTTGTGGATTCTTAACCAATTGCCACCCAATCGCAATCCCGTCTTTGGCTGCTAGTTCCAATTTGGGATGCTTCAATACGCGTCCTAAACGTTCATTTAAGTGTTGTGCGTTGATTTGTTGCAGGCGCGTGGCATCCTTGTGTACCGACTGACTTAAGAATCGGTCAGTATTGAGCGATTGTGCCAATCCGGCTTTCTCAATAAAGCGCTGACCCTCAGCTTTCTTATGGAATGTCCGTTGCGTACTGTCACCGCCTTCTAGTGTAACGGCGTATTTCCCCTCACCTAGTTTCGTCACTTCCATTACGTCTTCGACTTTCTGGTATTCCTGGACAAGCTGGCCTTTGTTTTCCAATACGTTTAGCACGGCGTAGCGATCGTTCAGTTCATTTAATGGGACCATCCGGTTGGTGTTGGTACGAAGCGCAAAATGCGCATCTCGTTCGTTTTGCTCGACGGTGGCAAAGACCACCAATCCATTTTTGGCATCCAGTAGCTGCAAGGTCGGCTGATCAGCAAGCGATAGGTTCAACTTAGTTTCTATCGATTCTTTCGCTTGTTCAGGATGGATGGATTGATAAAACTCTTGTATCTTTTCATTTTGCAGCGAATTCACGTGTTCGATCGTAGCGCGTGAGACGTCTTGGACTTCTTTAATGGCTTGTTTGGCCAACGGTAAATCTTGCGCCCACATGGCAATGTAACCCGTAGAAGACAGATCGGTATCAAATCCATAGTACTGCGACACGATATACGCTGCACATTCAGCTTGAGCTTCCTTGTGGCCTCGTGGCAAGTCTTTAATGTCACTTTCTTTGTGGTGCAATTGGCTATGTGCGTATTCATGAATCAGTACGCGGAATTTTTGCTCCGAACTCTTTGATACGGCCGTATTGATGACAATTTCATCATTTTCCCGGTTATAATAGCCTCCGTACGTTTGATTTTCATGGGCTTCTTCTCGAATGTGAACCGGCTGCGAACTGGCATTTACTTGTTGGATGAATCGGTCGTAAAGGTCAGTCAGTGATTCCGTGGACGTTAATTCTTGCTGAATGAAATCACGAACGTTGGGAATCTCTTTGCCATCGGTTTGCGAGACATCAAACACTTTGCCTAGCCTAAATCCGGTCACACTTTGACGAATTTCAGATTGCGGGTCGCCGTTTTTATCGCGCAATACTTCACCGGTTTGTTCGTTAATTTTTTGGACTTCCACTTTTTTAAAGGAAGGAACCAAGATATTTAAGCTTTTTTCACCTTTATTGACGTGACGACCGAGCGCTTGCCATTGCTTGAAACCACGGACCATCGTGGCATCGGGTTTTTGAGAGGCGATCATCAGAACGTTATTGAACGAGTACTGGTGACCACTGGCCATCACATTGAGCATATCTTGGAACCGGTTGTTTTGGAACATTTCTTCGAGGTTTCGTTCCAAGCGGTCGTTGATTTCTGTGAGATCTACCTTAGTCGACATCGTTCATCAACTCCTTTCTGATATACCAAGCTTCGTAGAGAGGTTCGACGCGCTCTGGAATCCGAACCGGACTGTAACAGGTAATCGTGTAATCGCGCACATCTTCTTCTAAATCAAGTAAGCCTTCATATGTAAGTGCCTCAAAAGGCACGGGATCGTAAAAGCTCAAGATCCGTTTATCACTCGCGAGGATCTCGCTGATGGTGACAAGCATAGACGTTCCTCCTTTGGTTGATGTCCTTGTGGCTTTATAACAGGTCTCTAATGTTCGTCGTTTCTTTTTTCTTTAGTCGTTCTTCAATCGAAAGCTCCTTGTTCGCCTTTTCTTGGTAGTCTACCCAGTCTTCTTCAAGTCCGTCATCCGTTAAATCAAACACGTCGGACTGATCAATTTCTTCTTCAATGACACGGGTAGACGTCTTCCGAGATGCCGGCTGATCGGTTTTCATTGGTTCCTCCGGTGCGGCTGCAAACGAAACTTCCGATTTCACGGTCGTTTCGGGCGACGTGGCAGTGTGTTGCTGAACATACGAACCGAATACCTCTGATTGCCAAGCTTTTTGTAGCTTCATCGGATGCAAGCCACTGACGAATACATAACAGTCGTTCTTCGCAATGCTTGCCAAGTCCCCTTCTGGAATTAGCGAACGCTTCACGTATTGTTCCGACTGACTTTGGCTGGCATTCGATTTCCCACTCATGAACCCTCCACTTTGACTAGAAGAACCGGTTTGAATCTTCGCTGTCGTTTCGCCCGCCAATTGCGAAAAGTACTTGATGGTTTCGATGTCCTTGCTGCGAAGGAACAACAGCGTATCGTGGTTGGATAAAATCGATCGCGCCATTTCTTTTCCATAAAGCGATTCGATTTGCCCATTGTCTTGAACGATGGTGTTCATCGATAAGCCGAGTCCCCGGCAGGTGGCTAAAACGCGTGCGTATTTCTCGATTTTTCCGATATTCGCAAACTCATCCAATAAAAAGATGGTCGGGATTTTCAAGTGTCCACGATTTTCGTCGGCCAATTTATAAAACTGCGAAATCAATTGATCAAAAAAGACCGAAGTTAAGGCGGTGAACGGATTTTCATCCATTGGTAGTTTCACATAGAGAATACTCTTTTGTTCCTGAAATGCGCGGAAATTGAAATCGCTTGTTTGCGTCATTTCTCGGATTTTCTTGAGCGTGAAAATACTCACTTGAGAAGCAAACGAGGACGTTACACTCGTTCGCGTGTTTCCACCGAGCGTCGTCAATCCTTTCAGCAACTGATAGGCCGGATGATGCGGACCGAGGTCTTCATCGACCCATTGCCGGAACGCTTCTTCATCGGGTGCTACGCGTTCATTAAACGTATCTAACACGTCTTGCATACTAGCATTCGGGATTTCCATTTTGCAGTAGACAATCAGTCCGGCAAGCATCTTTTGCGCGCGTTCCATAAAGAAGTCTTCTTTGCCGTCTTTGGTCGAGTTCTTGGCGATGGTTACGGACACGCTTTGGGCATCTTGGTCATCAAAGACGTAATCGAGCAAGTTGTAACGGTCTTGATTAAAGTTGATGAAATCAATTTGATAAACCTGATAGCCCTGTTTGCGCTTGATTGCAGCCGTCTGTTCAAATAACTCGCCTTTGGGATCGGTCGCGATAATCGTTTCTTCTTTATTGTTGACGAGATTCGGAATGACATAAGACTGCCCTTTACCACTCCCACTCGATCCAACAATGTAGACATTTCGGTTATCAATTTCGGTTGAACGAGGAATGACAAGAACTTGCTTTTTTCCAGGTACACGACCGACAATCAGTCCGTTGGCTAAGCTCGTTAAGGTTTTCTCCGGGCTTTTGGGCTGATAGCGATTGTGCTTGGAGAAATACTTGTCATTTAGAACCTCCAAAGGTTCGGTAAATCGAGCCGATCCATGCACCCCAAAGTCATGGGCATCTTCATACGTATGTTCCATCAAGCGCATTTTAGATAAGAACCAACCAAAAAATACCACCGTAAGAATGGCCACTAAGAGTTGCGATTGGCGATCGGTTTCCGTGAGGAAGGAAAGCGTTCCACGGATGTCCAATAGGAGTGCGTTGAGCCCTCCTCCTTGTTGTAGAAAGCGTAACAGACCTGTCACGGCATAACCGATGAGCAATGACAGAACGAACGTCACGGTGATTTTTTTGCCAGCGCCTTTTTGTATTCTTTTTTTCATGATGAAGTTCACGCCTTTCAACAGATTCCCTTTTATAGTTCAAACTCAAGTCCGAGTTCTCGGCGAAGTTGTTTGTTTTTGCCTTTTCGGTGCATCTTCGTTGGTGTCTCATGTTGTGGACGATGATGTACTTGTTCAGCTTGTTCAATCAGACGTTCTAACAATTCAGTACTCGCTTTCCCTGTCGGGAAATGAGTGAGCATTTTCTGTCTTCCATCCAAGCGTTCAGCGAACCGAGCATCGGATTTTGTTTGATACTCATGGTAAGACATCGTCCGTTTGCTTTGTTCTTTCTTCGCGACTTGTAAGCAGGCTTTTAAGCTCACGGTTTTCGCCGACTTCGCGTTCTCGATGAAATGTTTCAATAGATCTGTTTTCATCTCCATTGGAAGCGCGTCGATTTTCTTCAGCAAGTTGTCTTTGGCACGAGGGAACGTCTCCCGCAGCAAGGCATTCAGTTGCTGGTCGAGGTGTTTGGCCTTGGCCTCGTATTGTTCAATTAATTGTTGCGCCGTATTGAGTTGGATGGACGTTTGGTAGATGGCTGTAAGGTCGGTTCCATCCTTCACCAGCTGTTCTTTTTTTATGCCGAAATTGTTGCGACTCAAGGCTTGAATTCGGAGTTGCTCGCTGACTTTCATCGCTTGTTCGGTCGCCTTTTTCAGTTCCTGCAGCTGCAAGTGATGATTCACTTCACCAGTCGGTGGAATAGCTTCAACTGCATTCGTTTCAAGCGCCGTCAATACATTCATTTTGTACGCCACGGTCCGATCATTGTGGTCGAATCGCTCCTCAATTTCAGGGAACAAGTCGTTAAAGGAGTTGTGCACGATTAAGCTTTGTACCCGGTAAGTGCGTTCAGCGTGCGCGATGACTTGGTCAACGGTTTGTTGGTCTTTCTCGACCGATTCCGTCAATTTTTCAAACGCATTCAGTCGCGTAGTAAAGAGTGAACGGAAGTCTTGTTGATCAAAACCTTGCTGGTGCAATCCCGACGCATTGTGTTCTTGAGACGCTTTGTGAGAAGCGTTTAAAATCGCGTGTGTTACTTGTGCTTCTACTTGTTTGGGTTCTACTTTGCGCTCTTCCCACCGATACAATCCTTGTAGTTGATCTTGTACTGTATCGAATGAAAATTTCTCTTTCAGGCGCCCCTTCATGAAGTGCCAACTCTTGGCGTAGTCTTCATTTAATTGCGCTGTGACTTCGCTCGTGTGGCGATGCAAAACGTGCTGAACATCGACCTGTTTTTGTTTGGAAGAGAGAAACACAATTTTATCGTGTAGCTGAGCAATTTCGGCATTCTTTTGTCGAATGTCTTGATTCAATTGGTGATAAAACGTCTGTGCTTCCAGTCCCTTTTCTTCCATGCGTTTTACGTATTGGTATTCATTTCGTTCCAAGCGAACCTCAGCGATTTGATCCAGTCCCTGTGCCTCAAAAGAAAGTGCTGAGACTTCTTTGTGGATGCCTCGTTCCTTAAAAGTTTCATTGATGGATTCGGCATAGTTCATGCGCCATTTTACCAGTGTCTCGCGTTCATTCCAAGGAGTAGAAGGAACGGTTTGGAACACTTTTTCTCCTTTTGCATTGCGAAGAATCTCGCCATTTTGATCAAATTCATACTGACGTGTTTTTTTCTGTCCCCATGTTCCATCTTCATTAAATGGTCGAACTGTCAGCAGGATGTGTGCATGTGGATTGTGTTCTTTGTCCCGGTGAATTGCCACGTCTGCGACCATGCCTTCGTCGACAAATTCGTTTTGGACAAACGACTGGACGAGTTCTTGTTGCGCATCATCAGGTAACTCCTTCGGCAAAGCAATGAGCACTTCTCGTGCTAATTGAGCGTTCCAGGCTTTCTCGATTTTCTCCACTTCGTTCCACAGTTTTTCACGTTCAAGTGTCCACTCAGGCGCATGATCAGGCTTGAGGATGAAAGAGATCGGAGCTACTTCTCGCTGCGGATAGCTTTTGATTTCGTCATCGCGTTCAGAATACAACTCTTCCCCACTGCGGTAGCTGGCACTCGCAACGGCGGATTGGGTTTTCTTGCTGATGATGTTGGCTTGCAGTCGGAAGTAACTCACGTTCTCTCACCTCTTTTCTCTTGTTAGATATCCGTAGGCGACAACCCAAAACCGGAAGGGCTTTGGACCAGGTCACCACCCCGAATTTCGGGTGGTGTATAACTGGGCACTCGCTTGAAAGCTCGGATTCATTATACCATATTTTATCCATTTATCGTGAATTATTTTAACGTATATGTTAATATTTTAATATATAAATTAAAAAGGAGTGAAGATCAATGGCAAACAACATTGAAAAGATCACAAGCATTGAGGAACAGATTGAGAAATTAAAGGAAAAGCGAAAGAATTTAGAGAAACAAATGCAGCAAAACATCGGGGCTGAGTTATTAAAAGAGTGGCATGTGGAATCAGAAGAAGAAGCAATTAAGTGGATTCAAAAGCTGGCTGTTCAAGTAAACGAAAAAGAAGAACAACCCGAAGCGTGGGATGTCCATGAAGCTGAAAACAGATAACCTGGCCAAGTCGCAGGAGTTAAAAAAACAAATTGCGGATTTGCAAAAGAAGAAAAGCCAGTTACAGAATGAAACGCAACGAAGAGCAAGCTGGGAACAACGCAAAGTACGAACCAAACGCTTAATTGAAACAGGAGCCCTAGCTGAGAAATACTTTGGGTTAGAGACGCTCACAACAGAAGAACGAGAAAAGATATTTCAAACATTTTCGGGATTTATAAAGAGTAAAATTCAACAAAAATAAGACAAGCGCTATTAAATTAAAAGGCGCTTGTCTCTCTATTAACGTTAACACTAGTCCATTGCTCAGTAGTAAAAGAAAGCAGTTCCTATTTTTTTATTTCAGCTTCTTCCAATGTTTCGTAAAATAACTCTTTGTTGTCTTGCGTTAAAATAACGCCATGTGATGAACGAATAATATAAACCAAAAAAACACCCTTTCAGTCTAAAGTTATATATTTGAATCAATTTCATAAAGTGTTCTTTTTTAAAATCACCTTGGATGAGCCAGATGGATACCAAAGGTGATTTTAATTTTTCTATGGATGATATCTCTAGTGGTTAAAAAATATGGCTATTCTTCAAATATTCGGTCCATATATGCTGAATAATATTAATGTAACGTGTAGTAAGGTTTGTATTAAAACAACATATACTTCAGCTTTTAAAAAGGCTGGCAAAAGGTTTGCTTTTTTCTTTTGAATTAAATAATACAGCGCAATCAACATATTCGGAATTGATGCTAATGCTAGATTCACTGGAATTACCCAATATAGATTGTTGAGAATTTCTTGAGTGGTATGTGCTTGGCTCATACTCATAGCCATCGCAAATACCACTGCCGAATGAAAAGGAAGTAAAAACGTATTTATTAAAATAAATGTCTTAGTTATCTAAGTTCCTCTCCTCTCACTTATTGATCAATAAAACGAGCATAGAACTCTGAAAGAGAATGGGAATCTACATGGGGACTCATCATAATATTCCGTCCTCAGTTTAGTAAAGTCGACTAAGTAGAATCCTTGTGTAACGTTAATACACTACACCCCTCACCATTGGGTCAGGAGTTGCTAAATCAAAATTGATAGCATCAACAGGTTTTCTTTGTTAAAAGTTATATTTTATAATGTAAGGTCATCATGACATATAACTTCTAAAGGTTCAGGCGAATCTTCTAAGAAAATCCCTGCCTTTTCATGCAGTAATTCTTCTATAGATTTATTTGATCATGTTTATTTTTTAATTGGATAGTTTCCAAGACGTTGAGGTGAAAGATGTATAAAGTGACTTTGCTTAGGTTGTTCTTTTCTAACGGTCTCCCCTTCTGTTGAACTTTTGAAATATTTTCTCTGTATAAAATTTTTTAAAAGATAAATAATTCATAATGTGATACACGCTTTTAGTCGTAGTTAGTAAATAATTCTATCTAAAAACTATCTAACAAAGGTAAAAATATCTACCTAGCAAAGGAAGAAGTTTGCAAGTAATACTTTCTATCATTTGCATGCTAGCATATCCGTATGCGTGCATACTTTCTGTCTGAAAATACTGTGTAGTTAAAAATTATTTGTAGAAAGTTTTCTCCAATGGTATACTTGCATACATTAGAGTGAAACATTAAATGGTAATAATTTATACATATAATAGTAAGGGGGACAAATAGATGAGAAAAGATAAAAAGGGTATAGTAGTAACATTTGGGAATTTTAAAGGTGGCACTGGAAAGACTACCAACAGCACAATGATTGCTTACGCTTTATCGAATATGGGTTATAAAGTCTTACTAAGTGATCAAGATCCACAAGCGAACGCTACTAGTCTTTATTTGAAAACTAAGTCGGAAATATCTGGCGAAATCGTAAGCTTTAATAAAACGCTAATGACAGCTATCCAGGAAGAGAACTTAGAAGAAATTATTACCGAAATTAAAGAAAATTTATTTCTTTTACCGAGTTTTAGTGACTTTGCATTGTATCCAAGATTTTTGGAGAAAAAATTTCCGAATGAAGTGGACCGAGTTCAATACTTCTCCAAATTAATTGAACCAATCAAAGAAGAATTTGATTTTATTTTTATTGATGTCCCTCCTACTATTTCAATCACAACGGATTCGGCTTTATATGCTTCTAACTTTGTAGTAGTAGTCCTGCAAACACAAGAACGTAGTTTGCAAGGTGCAGAAGTATTTACAAAATATCTCCAATCACTTATTGATGAATATGGGGCGGAGCTGGACATTATTGGTATATTGCCGGTTCTTTTAAAAAATGGTGCTGCAGTAGATTTAGCGACTTTAGAAAATGCTAAAGAAATCTTTGGTGAAGAAAATCTATTTAAGATTGTTGTGAAAAACATGGAACGTTTAAAGCGTTTTGATATTACAGGAATTACAGATGCGGATATGCATGATCGTCGGGTGCATGAGAGTTATAAAGAGATTGCAGAAGAGTTTATTTCACGCTTAAATACAGAACTTGAAGGGGCTGAAAAATAAATGAGTAATCTATTAAACAAAAATTCAAAAAAGAAGTTATTGGATAGAGGTCCACAAATTCAGCCAACTACCCCTTTTAAACTGGACGATGTGGAACCAGTGGTTCAAGCAGAACCTGAGAAAATAGTAAAGAAGAAGACAATCTCCTCTGAAAAAAAAGAATCAAGTGTGCGCGTCAAAAAATCAACCCGGAATAAGTTAAATGCCCTAGTTAGTTTAAATAAAGCAGATACAATAGATGACTTGATTGAAATCATGTTTGATGAATACTTTTCTGTACATGTAACTAAAGACGAGAAAAAGCAATTTGATATGGTTATGGATTTGTATAAATCTAAAAACTAAAGAAAATTCCTTGGTTGCTTGAGTTCAACTGAGGAATTTTTATTTTGATAAAAACGGTATGCAAGTATGCAGATATACCAGTATGCACGCATGCAAGCATACACATATACCAATATGCAGGCATGCAGGCATGCACATATACCAGCATGCCTACATGCCTGCATGCAGGCATGCTGGTATGCGAAATATAAAAATATAATCCTAATTAACAATTCGAAAAGCTTGATTTAATAAGCTTTTAAGATAATAAAACTTCGATTTAAGTTTTATAAAAATCGCATGCACATATGCTGGTATACCCGCATGCAAGCATGCATATATGCAAGTATGCATGCATGCGAGCATGCATATATGCAAGTATACCCGTATGCAAGCATGCACATATGCTTGCATACGGGTTTATAAAGTACCTCTAAATGCTATTGTAGCGCTGTTTTTTCTCTTCTATACTTTAATTCTAGTTAAGAATTATAAGTTTAATAAGGAGGAAGAGACGGTGGCAGATCTTTCAAAAGTAATAGAATTGATTCTACATAATGGAATTGAGAAATATAAAAAAATAGGTTCTGCTGCCTCTCTTCCTCAATTGAATAGAGCAAGGAATGAAAAAAAGCACCAGAAGATAGGAGCGATTTCTGTAGTTCGCTCAAAAGAAGATCTTTCTACACCATCAGGTGTGAAGGGTTATGTCATCACGTCCCGAGAAACTCTCTTGCAGGACGCTCTTTTGGTTTCCCATTGGAACCCCAATGTCTTTAACTACTTAAGGTATTCTGATGAAAAAAGACGGTTCCTCAAGGGACACGAAGAGAAGAACCTCCAACAAATCAATACCTTCGTCGTGGACATCGATACGAAAAAACAACCGTACACTGAAATTTTAACAGCAGCGTTGGATCACAGCATCGGCGTGCCGACCATGGTCTTGGAAACGCCGAAAGGGTTTCAAGTCTATTTTGTGTTGACAAAACCGTTATTCATCAGCAATCAAAACGATTTTCGTGGGCTTAAGGTAGCGAAGCGCATTTCTGAAAACATCAAACAGAGTCTGGCCAAAGTTTTACAAGGAGTCGATATTTCTTGTAATGACTTTGGTTTTTTCCGTATGCCGAATAACGATAATATCCGTTGGTTCTCTGAAGAAATGGTGTACGACTTTGGTTCGCTCATTGCGTGGTCGAAACGGCAAGACGACGATCAGGGGAGGGGACTCTTTGTGGTCGTCAACGAACCGACGGTTCAAGATCCCACGCAAACGGCTTGGTTCCAAGAACTGTTGAAAACGCGTCACGTGAAGGGCGAGTCTGGGCAATTGGGGCGCGACAACTTAATGTTTACGTTAGCGCTCGCTTGCTACAGTGCAGGCAAAGGAAACGATGAGACGCTTGATTTACTCGATGAGTACAATTCAAGTCTGGCTTTGCCCTTACGACATAGCGAAGTCCAAAAGATCGTGAGAAGTGCTTACAAGGGTCGATTTAAAGGCGCACATCAAACGTACATTCAAGAATTACTAACGGAATGGGTCAGTCACAAAGAAGTCACCATCGAGAATCCGATGGGTGGCTGGTACAAGTTTAAGAAAGAACGAAAAGATCGCAAGCGCAGCCATTACGATGAATGGGAAGCCGATCTCTTGAGCTATATCCAAACGGTCAGCTCACTGGAACAACCGATTCACTGGTCTACGCAAAAAGAAATTTGTGAAGCTGTAGGAATGCCCCGCAGCACGTTCAACGAAGTAATTAAACACTCCAAGAAAATCCTCATCAAGAAAAGTGGCAAAGGCCGTGCAGCCAAGACCGGATTGACGTCGGTTGCTGTGCTTCTTCAGTGTGCCCTCAGTTACCAACAGACCCACCGGGTCTTGTACCAAGAAGCACTTGACATCATGCTTACAGCGCGTGAAAACAAGGAAGCGATTCGTGAAGTCATGACAGAGGTAGCGTGGTTCCGTGAACAGCAATCCTCACCGTCTTCAGCTGGAAAAAAATTCAATTCTTCTTAATGGTCCAGTCTGCCAATACATATCTGTATACACGTGTTTTTATCCAGGCTTGTTTATTGGTTATCTATCCATCGCTCTTTCAGGGCATTAAAAAAACACTCAGCAGGAATGCTGAATGTTTACGTATCGGATTTATTGTTGGGGTTGTAGGTATTGAATCGTTCGTATATTTTTTCGAGTTGTTTTTCTTTGAAATCGTCTTTAAAGGCGCGTAGGAATATTTCAGTCGGATCGATCTCGAGAACATTGGCGTAATGAATCAACCAACCGATGGATACATTTTGCTTGCCCCGTTCAATGTTGGAGATGGTGGGGCCATTCATTTCACTAATAGCTTCAATGTCTTTTAATTTCAGCTTTTTCTCGAGGCGAATAGACTTGAGTGCACTGCCGATTTTTTCATAAACATTGTGTTCATGTTGAGAGGTCATATGAAAAATCCTTTCAGGTGGCGATGCCGTTTTTTCTTTTTCCGTGTTATACTGGTTCTCATAATTTAATATATATATTAAAAAAATCTCTACAGACTCTTTTATTGGTAGTTTGGCGACCGTCAATAAAAGAGTAACCACGTAGAGAAGTTTCAAGAGAACGATTCATGCTTTGATTATAGCACAATTGCAGTGCTGGCGAGTAGGGGCATTTCTTTTGTTTCGCTGTAGAAGGCTTGAATTCCCTTGGAATTTCTCGGATAAAACCAAAGAGAATGAGAGGGGTAGTTTATATGAATGGAAAGTACAACATACGCGAAGAGGCAGCACAACGATTTTACCGGTTACCGAAAGTCTTTTTTACAAATGAACGCTACAAAAAGATCAGTAACGATGCGAAAATCGCCTTTGCGATCTTGCAAGACCGACTGGATTTATCGATTAAAAACGAGTGGTTTGATGACGAAGGGAATATTTACTTTTTGTACGGAAATCAACAACTCGCGGAGATTTTGAATTGCAGCAAACCCACTGTGATAAAAATCAAAAAAGAACTGCATCAAGTAGTGTTGTTAGAGGAAAAGCGAATGGGTTTATCGCAGTCGAATCGATTGTATTTGTTAAAACCGGTTGCGGAAGTTTCAGACGTGAAGCCAATCGATCAATCGACAAATGAGCCTGGATCCCTTGGGGGACAGCAGAAGTTAAAATCTTTTACTTCAAGAAATCAAACTTCTTTACTTCAAGAAGTTAAAATTTTTAACACTAATGATACTGATCTTAACAATACTGATCTTAGTAAGACTGAAATAAAGATCCATCAACTGAAGGAGAAAACAACTCTTCCTGAATCGATTGTACAGGTCTTAATCAAACACCAACAGCGATTGATGGATGATCACATTGAGGTAGAAGAGATTGCGAACCATTACTTCGCCCATCAAGAAGTGCTGACAGTTCATCAGTATGCAGATGCCTTGCAGTATTCCCTTGAACGGACACCGGGTCGGATTAAGAGCATCACGGCACGGTTAACGAAAGCCGTAGAAGATAAAAAGAAATGGTTGGGCATCCAAACGCAACCTCCTCAACAACCAATTAGAACCGAGAAGGTTCCAGAATGGTTGAACCAATCGAAGGTTCAACAGACGGCTTCTAATACGTTGTCTCCAGAAGAAATAGCAACTGAAAAAGAGAGAGTACTCAGCAAACTAGCCAAACGGAAGTCCAAGTGACTTCCGTTTTTTAATGTATATGTAAAAAAATATATGATTAATTATAGGACTTTTAAATTAAAGACTAAGTAAAAAGTATTATAAGCACACAAAACCTTTAAATACAGTGAATAAAAAAAGGGAGTTAAGTAATGTCATTTTTTTACCATTTCAGGTTGCCTGTTTTACGGCACTTTGTTAATGTGAAGGCAACAGAAGAAAGGTGGTGGCAAATGTGTTTGATCGAATTAGTGTGTTCTTAAATACGTTGTTCAGTGACATGCAAACAACGTTCATTACAATTTTTATGATTGGGTTGTTGATTTCAGCCATTGGCGTTTGGGCAGGCGATGAACAATCGTCACCGAAATTTAAAAACGGCTTGAAACTCTGCGTCTTGGGCGTGGTGTTGTTCCTATTAGCCAAACCGGTAATCGACTACATCCAAATGAACCTGTAAGAAAACGTGAGAAAGTATGTGATACCAATGCGGACAGATTCCTATATGGAACGTCAGGAACGGCTGCGTGAGCGAGGGAAAGTGGAGTTGCCCTTAAACATTGATACCAAGAAATACTTGTATGGGAATATATCATTCCAGGATGTGTTCATCGTTTCCCCGTTTCTACTCTTGGGAGCATTCATTTCGTATGTGCTGTATCAAGCCGGGACGTTGAATCAGCAACTTTTACTTGTGGCGTTTGTGCCAGCGATGATTGTGACGGTGTTTCAGTTAAACAAGCACCCGGTTCGCAAAAACTTGTCGCTTTTGCAATATAAAGTGATATGGAAATTGCGCGCAAAATACCGGAAGAAAGATTTTCATTACGCGAAAGGAGCCTTACCCATGAGCCGAAACGAACGCGACACGCGAACGGAATTAGGATTAGCGAATATTGCCAACGGCTGTTTGGAGTCCTCGGACCGGCGTTTGATTAAGGTGTTGGAAGTCTCTTCGGTTAACTTATCGCTCATGAACGAACTAGCGAAAGAAAATGTATTGTCGGCCTATCAAGCATTTATCAACGATACGGGCGAGAAACAAATTCAACTGATGCAAGTGGCACAACCGATCAACTTAACGAATTACCTGATGTGGTTCAACGAGCAAGTGGATCAAAATTCGTCGTATGCGAAGCGCATGCTGAAACAAGGCTACGCCGATCAAATTGAACGCATTCAAAAGTCGAAGAACATGGTCACACGGAAACGGTATTTGGTGATTTCCAAGCCGATGACGAACTCTCCAAAAGATTACTTGAAACTTGAAACCACGGCGAATATTCTTCAATCGAAGCTCGAACAGATGTTATCGGGATACGAGAAATTGGACGTCAAGATTTTGGAGAACGACGACCTGTTGAAGTTCTATTATGCGTGCATCGACTTTGAGAATGCTCAAGCGCAAGGACAGAACATCGTTCACAAAACGAACGCCAAACTGGACGTGGTGGTTGGGAAGAATACCGCGAAAGCATTAGTTGAGCAATACAAGAGCTTGCTCAACGATCGATTTGAATAGGAGGTGGACAACGGATGTGGAAACCGAAGTGGCTGCAGCCCAAGCAAGCAGACGAAACAACCTTTGAAGATACGGTCAGTGGCATGAACGAAACGCTTCTTACGGCTATTGCCCCGGACAACTTGACGGAGTTTGATTCCTCGGTGCGTGTAGGTGCGAATTACACGCGGACGCTTCTCATCGTGGACTATGACCCGATTCAAGATCAAAACAAGATTCAGCAAGTGACCGAGATTCCCGAGAACGTATCGCTGGTCCATTACATGCAGGAATACAACATGGGCGAAGTGCGCACGCAACTCGTGAAAAGCATCAAGCAGAACCGAATGAAGATGAATACGCGCTTCGCCGATGAACAGACGATGATTGAATCGGAAGGGCAAATTGAAAGTGCCTCGGAAATGCTGCGGAACTTGTCGTATCGTAACGACAAGATTTACCTGTTCCATACGCTCATTCATTTGGTGGCGAGTTCCCAAGAAGAACTGGACCAACTGACGACAACCGTCAAAAGCAAATTCTCGAAGATCGGCATCATTCACAACCCGACAGACCGTGCGGTCGATGCCTTTCGTTCGTTTTTGCCCCTGAACGACAACAAAGTCGACGAACTGACGTACAAAATGACCAACTCGGAAGCGATCTCGTATTTCTTCCCGTTTCATGAGAACGAAATGTTCTCCGAAACCGGCTTGATCAAAGGACGCAACATGACGACAGGAAATGTCGTGATTGTCGACGATACGACGCTCTTGAACCGGCATGAGTTCGTCATTGGCATTTCCGGGATTGGGAAATCCACGTACTTGTTTGCGAACATGACCAATAAGCACATGCTCGGTCGGAAAATCATCACAGTAGACCCGAAAGGGGAATTTGGCCGGAACTACGCAGATCTCGGCGGTGCGTGGGTCAAGTTTCAGCTGAAAGGCGGTAACCGGATCAACCCGATGGATCTTCCGAAAATCAGCGAGAAGATTCAACTCGAAGAAACCGAACTGGGCAACATCTTGTTGACGAAGATTTCGAATTTATTGGTCATGTTCCAACTGATGTATAACTCGATGAGTGACTTGCAAGAGGACATCCTAAGTCGCTACATCCAGAAAGTCTACGAAGAAAAAGGGATTGATGAGACGACCGATGTGAACCAACTGACGGCCGACGACTACCCCATCTTAGAAGACTTGTATCAGCTGATTGAACGCGACAAAGTAAATGATCCTCCGTTATACGAGCGCATCCGGGATTTCCACACGACCTTGGAAACGTATGTATACGGCATTTATTCGGAACTGTTCAACGGATCGACGAACGTCAATATTGATAATGAGTTGGTGTGCTACGACTTGAAGGAAATGAGCAACAACGAAAAGATCCAGCGCATTCTCTTTTACAACATCCTGTCGCACACCACCTACGAAATCATGAGTGGCGACCGGCAACCGAGCGAAATCTTTATTGATGAAGCGCACGTTATTGCCGATCCAAAAGTGCCGAAAGCGATGGAATTCATCTATTTCATGATGAAGGTCCTTCGGTCGTTCAACTGTGGCATTACAACAGCTTCACAATCGGTGGAAGACTTCTTATCGGCACGGGATGAAAACCGGAACTACGGGAAAGCGATTATTACGCAATCGGTTCAACGGCTGTATTTGCCGATGAGTGAGGAAGAGCTAAAGTACCTGGAAGAAGAACTCGGCAATCAATTTTCCAAAGAAGAACGATCGACCTTGATTCTGAAAGACGGCAAAAAGAAAGAGCAAGCCGGCAAAGGCATTTTCTATACCGGTTCCAAAAAAATCAAGCTCGAAGTCCAATTAAACGAAGTGACCGAGAAGTTGTGGTTTGAACAAAAGAGCATTAATGAACTGACGATTTGAAAAGGGATGAGGGCATGAATCCAAAAGATACAGCCAAAACAATCGGGTCCATATTGCTGACAAAGGTATTGTTCAGTCCACTGGGATTGATTGCCGTTGGGGTTACATTTCTGTTGGTCCTCCTGCCCGTCTTCATGTCGATGGCGAGTAAGGGTGAAGATTTTAACTTAGACGACCCCAATAGCAATTTAGAGGCGCTCTCAGCTTCTTCAGGAGGCGCATACTGCGCCCCGGAAGGTGAATTGGACAAAGCTCTTTGGGAAGCAGAATTCGTCTCTGCGGGCGTTTTTGAGGGAATGGAGGACGTGTTCTTGTCAGTAGCCGAAGAACAGGGCATTGATCCCGTGTTGATGGCTGCCATTGCGTTGCACGAAACCGGCTACGGGACGTCTTCGGCTGTTGTGGACAAGAACAATCCCGGAGGGTTGATGGGAGCAAATGGACTGTTTGTCTTTGAAACGTTGGAAGAAGGCATTGCCTCGATGGGCAAGACGCTGCACAACCGAATCATTCAAGATGGGCTCGTGACGATTGCCGACTTAGGTTCTGTTTATGCACCGATAGGAGCTAGTAATGACCCGACCAATTTAAACAGTCATTGGGTTCCAAACGTCACCCAAGTGGTGAGCTCGTTAGGTGGATTAACGATGAACTGCACGAGCAATATCGGCGAGTTTGTTCAACCGATTCCAAATGTCACCGTCAATTCCAACTTCGGCATTCGCGTTCATCCCATTACCGGAGAAGTGTCAGCGCATGAGGGCGTCGATTTGGCCTGTAGCCAACCGGATCCGATTTACGCAGCCAAAGAAGGAACCGTGGTCTTTGCCTCTTATCCATCCGGTATTTTGGCAACGTACGGAAACGTGGTCGTTGTTGAACATACAAATAAGCACTTTAGCTTGTATGCCCATCTCAGCAAAATTGACGTGAAAGTGGGACAGGAAATTGGCCAACTTGAACCTCTCGGTCAGTGTGGCACTACTGGACGCTCGACCGGCGATCATTTGCACTTTGAAATCCATACGGACCGCATGTTTGGCAACCGAGTCAATCCCATGAAGTATCTCGAAGCTGGAAAGGAAGAGGGCGCATGAAACCAGTAAACTTACAAACCATTGTGCTTGGGGCGCTTGCGTTGCTACTCGCGATCGTGAGTTTCAACCTGTACTTCAGCAAACAAGACGCCGAAAAGAAAAATGAGCACCTCACAAAGCAAGTCGAGAAGCTAACCACAAAGGAAAAACAACAAGAAGCGCTTTATGCTCAGACGGAAGCCTTTATCGAATCCACATTTGAAGGCGACTCCATTCGTTATTTTTCAGAAGCGTACCGGTCAGAAGTTGAAAGCGAAGTCGAAGAAGCTGAAACGATGCACGGTCATAGCCGAAGCAACACGGAAGAGTTAGAGGTATTCAATATTTCCGTTCGTCCGGAACAAGAAGGGTATCAGGTCTATGCGATTTATCGAATCACTTTAACGGGTGTAGACGGAGAACTGGATACGCCAGGCACGCAGCGTGTGATGTACCTCATGTCGCAAATCCATTGGATAGAAGAGCAAGGCGAGTGGAAAGTGAATGCACACGATCTGGAGCCCTTAACGTCCGGAGAAGCGTTCGAGGAGGCGACGAAAAACGGATAAATGGAAGTGAAAGGATGATCGAGATGAAAGAACAACTCAAACAGGTACTCGCCTTCCAGCAACAAATCCAACAGAAGATGGATCGATTGATTGATCGACTTTCTCGAACAGCCATTGAACAGGAAGAACGCAAGTTTGAATTGATGTACGATAAGCATCTGAGTGAAAAAGAGAAGGTTGATATAAAGAAACAAATCATTATGAAGTGGGCGATGGTCGTAATTGTTCCTCTTCTTTTTCTTGTTTTGACACTATTGAATAAGGAGGTAATGATGTGAGAAGAATTTTGATAGCAGTATTTCTTTTGCTTTTTTTCTTCTTCCTTCCGATTTCAGTAGTTGCTGAAGAGGGCCAATTTATGGAAGAGACAATTGAAGAATATAAGACAACCCAGTCAAATAGTGAAAAAGTAGACAGTGTTGAATCTTATATGAAAAACGTTCTTTATCTTGAACAATATGATTACAGTACAAATCAATTTAGCTGTAAATGGCACGAAATCGGTTGTCACACTAATAGTTTTTTATTCACGACAGTAAGTGGATTTATATTTGGTGCGGTAGATAGCTTCAGTAAGTTTCAGATTGATTCCGATTTTATTACAGGAAATCCTGTTTATGAAGGATACATGCTAAATTTTAAATCGTTAGCATGGACAATTACAGCCATTTTTATTGTATGGCAAACGACGAAAATTGTTATCCTGTACACTGGAAATGGCGAAGAGGGAATGAACTCGCTCCATGACAAGCTAATTGCTGTAGTCACTGGCGGTATTTTGCTGGGTGTCTATGCACAATTGTTTGATTGGATTTTGGAGTTAACCCATCTGCTAACAGAAACAATGCTCACGTCACCGGTTACTCATTACGATATTATGCAAGTAATGGCCGTGAATTCAGTAGGCTATGGGCTAATTTTAATGATTGTTGTCTCAGCCATTCTGTTCATTTTTTTCCTATCAATTCTTTATCGAACAGTATTATTTGTAATTCTTTATATAACAGGTGTTCTGGCGATTCCTACGATAGTTAATGATCAGTACAATTTTTTTAATCTTTGGTTGAAAACAGTGGTGAGTAATATACTAACTCTTACAATCCAATTATTATGTTTTGTGTTAGGAATAAAAACACTAGTGGATCTAACCGATGGGGAAAGCATGATTTTAGGAATGATTTTCTTTATCGTAGGGTTAACGATTCCTACATTATTGAATCAATTTGGAGCTTCTACAGGTTCTGCAAAAGCAGTTGGGTCTTCAGTTAAATATGTTGCTCGATATGCAAGAAGATAAAGGAGTGTAATGATGAGGAAATACTTATATTTACTAATCTTACTAATAGTTATTTCGGTACTTGGAGCGTGTAATTCAGATGCTGAAAATCAGGAAGAATCAGAGCAAGGTTCAGATAACAAAAAAGTATTTACTGAAACAGATGTCGAACAAGCAGAAGAAATAATCGTTTTTTTGAATGAAAGGTTGCAAGAGCTTGAGAAAGAAGTAAATCAGAGCATTCAAGATGAAGAGATAATGTTTAAAGATGAATCATCTTTTAATACTCAAGTTCAAGATAAAGCTGACAAGATCGTTTTCGAAAAGATAAAAGAAGAATTTTCCGGTGGAATTGCTTTTAAAGGAACAACTGGTGAGAATGAAAAAGTTTATTTTAACAAAAAAAATAGTGAACCATGTAGTTTAGGTCATTGTGAATACGATGGAATAGAAACGATGCAACTAGAATTAGATACAAGTGAAAGTGAAGAATACAAATCGCTTCATTTTTCAAAATCAGAATTAATATTTTCAAAAGCTACCTACAAATACGCAAGTGAAGAGGAAGAACAATCTTCAGAAATTCGATTTGTAAAGAGTAAAGATAATAAATTAATTTTAGTTCAACACCCTGCACTGGATATTCCATCAATCAATCTAAAAGAAGCTGATAAAGAATATGAAGGGATTCAATCTCGTGTCCCAGAGAGCGAAGTAGAAGCAGAACAAGAAGCCTATCGCAAAGAAGTTGAAGAAACCCTAGCCCATTATCCGAAGCTTCAATAGTTTTATAAAGGTGGTGAACACAATATGGTTATTCGAACAATCGCCAATCAGATAGGAACGATCGAAATTGATCAGAACTCCTTTTATTTCTTGCAGCCACTGTCTGCTTTTAAGACAGAAGAGATGGAACAAATTGAACAAGCATACGAAAAACAAATGCAACAAGTAATGGGAGACCCAACCTTCTTATCGGCACAACAGATCTCCTTTCAATCGGGACAGGTCCGATTTGCGTATGACTTAACGGACTTACATGCTTTTACAGCACTGAAGGCGATGGAGTTTGAAGACAAGTTGTCGTATTATTTAGCTCTTGTTCGCTTGGGTCAGCAGTCCGATGTCAATGTGTTGTGGCAAAAAGAGAACTTTGCGCTGAATAAAGAAGAATCACGTCTTCATGTACTGGTCACAGAAAACGAAGTGATGCCCTTACACAATGACAAAGAACGCGTGATGGCTGTTAAAGACCTCATCATTATTTCGCTGACACGACTCAATCAAGTGTTTGGCAGACCAAGAAGAACAGATTTCTTAGAACAAAGCGACGAAGTGATCCGGTTTGCTGAAACCATCTACTTGCGCCTGCAATCCTTAGAAGAAATCGAAGCATATATGTTGGATGTGTCGAATCAAATAGAAGAAAAGAAAAAACTGAAACAACAAGAACTCGAACGCTCCAAACAAACCCAAAAGAAATGGGCAGTTTCGTCAACGGTACTACGTGGAAATATACAGCGCTTCATTTCTTTTCAAAAGAAATCAAAAGGGAAACAGTCGAAATCGACAACTACCGGAAACAGCAAGTTGTTCGCTGGGGTGGTTGCTGTTCTATTAGCTGCATTCGGTTTAAACGTACTTCTAACACAAGCAACAGAAAATGCAGAGACAAAAGAGCCAAGAGAAGTGGACAGTGCGCAATTAAATCTAGCAGACGTTTACCGAGAAGGACTTTTAGGAGATACTGAAGGAGTAGTAGAACGTTTGGAGTCGGTAGACTACAGTGAATTGCCAGCTGAAGATCAAGCTGTACTTAATCAGCTGTACATTGAGCAAGGTGACTACGAAAAGGCGCTTGCCCATCAACCAACGTTGATTGGAGAAATTGCAGCAAAACTCAGTCAAAATAACGATGTAGAAGGGCTGGAAAAGCTTCAAGACATGACAGAGGAACATGCCGAAGTGGTTGAGTTTGAACTGGCATCGGTAGAAGCCGAGTGGTCGCGAATTATTGAATTGCGGAATCAAGTGGAATTAACAGATCAGCGGGTTGAAACCGTTATCGAAGCCTTTTTTGAAGAAAAGGATTTCCAAGGCGCTAAAGGCTTTCTAGAAAAACATAGCCTAACGGATGAAGCATGGATGAGCCAAGTGCTCGAAGCCGAAAAACAGGCACTCGCGTTAAAGGAATGGCGAACAGAGAAACAGCAAATAGAAGAAGCGTTAGCCAAAGAAAAAGATGAAAAAGCAATAAAAAAATACGAAGCACGCTTAAAAGAACTCAATCAAGCAATCGAAGAAAGTGTGAAGGCAGAGTAAGGGGGTAAATCGTGCATACAAAACGAATTAACAACGCAGGACGTTTGGTTATTCCAAAAGAAATTCTGGATATTTTTCAGTTGCATGAGGGTGACCAAGTCGACATCACACACAATGAACGGCAAATCATCATCGAACCTCATCGTCAGCGATACGTGTGCGCTGTAACGGGAAAAGTTGCCGATGAAGCCATTCGAATTGGCGAGGCGTGGATTAGTAAAGAAGGATTGAAACAAATTGTTCAGTACATGAGTAGTGAATAATGAACGTACGCTGTGACAGTACTTGAAGATTGTCTTGAAAAAAGAGTGAACTGAATACCCATTTAGTAAGATCCGAAGAGTGAATTCATTCTTTGGGTCTTTTTTAGTTAATAATCCACGCTTAGCAATAGAATTTAAGTGGTATATTAAGAACGTATGTTCTTATTTTATTGTAGGGGGTGATTACATGAAGCGGAATAAACACATGAAGCATGTTGGGGAAATCAAAGACCGTGGGATCATTAAGTGGCAAGGGATGTTTCTAACGGAACACGTGGAACTGATCAAAGCATGGCAAGAAAAAGAAGACAAAGTGGCGCAACCAGATTTAACGGAAATGGATTTGCAGCTGATCCAAGAAGAAATGGAACTTGCTATGAAAAGAAGATGTACCGTTTGCATTCAAACCTGGAAAGAAGGGGAATTTCATTATCATGAAGGAGTCATCGTTGACTTCGATTTTCGAAATCAAGTGTTAATTTACACGGATTTAGTTAAAAGAAGAAGCGTCTCAGTTCGTGAAGTGGTATCCATTTCAGCTAGCGATTAAAGGAGTGACAACCTAGAAAAAAGAGTAGCCAAAGCTACTCTTTTCTAAAACGTTTATTCAACTTTTTAATTTTAATACTTACCGGATGATAATTATATTCAATTTGACGATCTTTGTGGTGAAAATATATTAGGTCTGAAAAGTATCTTAATCTTCCCAGAGCTCTTCCATTAACTCGTCAATTTCTTTTTTTCGCTTTTCAGTTTCTTCTTTTAGAAGTGTAACCTTATCCCCTTTGATTTCTACAAAGTCACCGGGTTCTGCAGAGGGTGGAAAAAGGCTCTTCTTAAAGTCGCGTGTAACTCCTTCAATTTCTACGACGGCGAGATTTTCTTCGAAACGGTCGATGATTCCTTTAAGAGATTTCATCTTCATTTCACCGTAGCTACGGTAATTTTAGTCCCGGTGGAAGTGAAGATGATGTTGCCTTTTTGATCGGTCCGATAGATGGTAGTTTTGTAAAGCTTAAATCGATTCAGTACATCCGCAGTTGGATGGCCGTAGGAATTTTTTCCAACACTAATGACAGCATATTTTGGCTTTACAACTTTTAAAAATTCTGTGTTAGAAGAAGTCTTCGCTCCGTGGTGACCAACTTTGATGACATCTGCAAAGAGTGTCTGTTTAGTTTTCACCATATCTGATTCGGCTGTTTTTTCTGCATCACCTGTAAAAAGGAATTTGTTTTTATTATAGGTAACGTGTAGAACGGCACTCCAGTTGTTTAAATCGGTCTTCCCATAGTCACGCGTTGGTCCAACAAATTTTACAGTGCCAGTTTTTAATGGTAGCTTTACGCCAGCCTTGGCGGTCTTGATCGTCAGCTTTTCGGCTTTCACAGCTTTAAGGAAATTCGCATAAGCATCAGTTGTATGCGCTACCTTAGGTGCATAAACAGATTCTACTTTATAAGCTTTCAGAACTTCGTCTAAACCACCGATATGATCGGCATCTGGATGTGTAGCAATCATAATTTCGATATCATCCACTTTTTGTTTCTTAAGATAAGCAATGACTTCGTCTCCTTGACCTTGTCGCCCACCATCAATTAGGATATCTTCGCCACCAGGCATTTTAATATAAGTAGCGTCGCCTTGTCCCACATTAATAAAATGAACTTTCATGGTCGGTATTGCAGCAGCCGAAACTGATGGCATAGAAATGAATCCTGCTAATATAATCAAAGACATAAAGACACTCAGGCTTTTCTTCAACATAACCCCTTCTTTCCTGTAAGTTATTTACATAATCATCATAAGCGAGAAATGGGTAACGAGCAATCAATTTTTTAGTGTATGATTTTCGAGGTATTGAATGAAATTAATACAATTCTGTCATTAAAACAGATTTAGATGTAGTTAAGATTGAGTGTTAAGTATGATGGTCTCCAAGGAACCTCAGAAAGACTATTTATGTTAATTTTTATAGTTTGATAAAGTTATCAATAATAAAGTATTTTCGATAGAAAAATCATATGTAATACCTATGTTTCATTGCAAAGAAGCTCATTCAAACGCTCAAACGTGATGTTTGCCCGGTTGAAACATCCAAAACGACTTTTTGTGCTCTTTCCCTGTATTCGGTAATCTATTAAAAACAACTGCAGCAAAGAAAGGGAGAACAATATGAAAAATAAAATGAAATTGCCAAAAGAACTGGATGGAATGGTGTTAATCGAGACATTGATCAGTCCGATGCAACCAAATACTGGAGTGATTATTGCAGGGGAAAATTATAAAAAAACGGCTACCCAGCCCATTGTGCGTGTTTACTTAATCACGTGGGAAGATGAAGGTTGGGTGATTGAAACGGAATTGCAGGCTTTTGCTTTTAGTGACATTGAAAGTGCTAAAAAATTTGTTTCTGATTTACCAGATCTGTCCGCGATTGATATTCTCATCCGTATGAGTGGGCAGCAAAGCAATTCCCCTTCCGGATCTATCAGCCTATAAATCAATCCCACTGCCAGTCTGGCAGTGGGATTTTCAATGCTATCCGAAGGAGAGTTTGAATTTTGGATGATATCAATTGAAATCGCTTATTGACGCTATTTTATATATCGTATTGCGAGTAACACCTGTTTCTTTGGAAATGTCCAGTACCCTTGTATTTTCTTTAAGAAGTTCACTAACTTTATCATAAACTACTTTGTCCTTGCCTTTGGCTTCAGGTCAATACTGGATAGGGCTACCTTTAAAATTTTCAGCTTTCTTAGCAATCTCAATGCCTTGTCTTTGGACATTGTGTTTTTTTGCTGACTCTCACATAATCCACTAACATTTTTTTAGCTTTCTATTTTGTTTAAAGAAATTTATATTCCACGTTTTCAATGCTTTGTGATCGTTCTTTTTCAAAAACTTTATCTGCAAAGAATTCGGCCAATGTTAAACCGAATCCAGTAGCGATTTTATCAATAGTATCAAGTTGGGGGTTTTTAGTTCTTCCCTGTCTTATTTCTGACATTGTAGTTTGATGAACCCCTGATCGCCTAATTAGTTCACTAGTTTTCCAACCTTTTTCTATTAAAAGATTATCTATTCTTATGATTAATGCTTTTCGTAAATCCACTAAAATTATCCTCTTTTCTTCAAAGTATTTTATACGACTTAAAATGCGCAAGTAAATAAATACAGTATACTACAGAACAAAGACATTATATTTTAGCTACGCCTAAAATAAACCACATGTGGTTTATTGGTGTATAATTCGATTAGCTTTTCGTAATAGAGGATTAACCATAGTTATAGGGAATTGCTTCTAAAGGGATTATAATACATTTTAGGGGAAAGATATAATTAAGTTGTCGCCATAATTGTATTTAACAGGAAGGTAATCTCTTAACTAAAGAAAAGGGGGAAAGAAATGAGTTATTTATATATTGATGAAAAAGGGCCGCAAGAAACAATAAGAGCATCGAATCCTTATAACGAAGAACAAAAGATTAAATTAGGAAATGACAACATGCATGTATACGTTGCCGATGTAATAAAAATCAACAAAGATAGTCTTTCTATAATTGAAGAGAACTATAAGTTGTTAGAGAAAAAATACATAACTTATAGAAATTTTGATAAGGAATTAAAAGGAAAAGATATTTTGGATAAGAATTTTAAGTTTGGAATTGCCAGCATGAAAAATCGGGAGATAGATTTTTATAATTCACTAATGGATTTGCTACTTGAAAATCAGGTAGATAACTTATTGTTGTCAATAAATAAAATGTCGTTAGTTGCTGATAATCGACTAACAGACTGGATACTTGAGTTAGAGAAAAAAAGATTTATAGAATCAGCTTGGTTGCTAAAATACTCTTTGGTTAAATATCTAGAAATTGAAGCGAGTGCTAGTGTGATCCTATCCATTTTCGATTCGAAGAAAAGTAACAGAGAAGTTCTTACAGAAATACAAAAAGACTTGAAAGCTTTTATCGAAAGAAACAAAAATATTAATAGAATGAGAGGGCAAATAGGAGAATATAAGATGTTAATCCAAACTATTAAAACCAAGAAGCATTTAATTTCAACTTCTTCATTTGAGGAAGTTTCGTTTGATTGGGAAAAGCTGAGCTTTGATATTGATTTGTGGATGACAGAAATGAGCCAAAATACCAAATTCCATATACAATCTACTGAACTCATCCTTGATGAGGGAATCCCTTTAAAACCATTTAACAAATTTGATTTCTTAGCAGTTAAAGAAGAAGAAGATTCGGTTGATCATGTCGGACTTCGGATTTCTGATGTTTTGATTGTATTTATGGGCAAAATGATTTCCAAACTAGCGAATGACGTAAGATATGATAAAAAGCAACCCGAAGAAAGAAAACTGCTCTCCAAATCTTGGTTTGCATTAGAAGAAAAACAGTTTGAGTTGGTAAAAAAAATGAAGGGGTATTTTTTTCCTTATAACTCAACCTACTGTTTTGTAGTGGATGTCTATTTTGATGATGCAGCCTTACTGCAAGCTTATTTTGAATATGTCAGTACTTACGAATCTTTTGATGGCTACAAAATGCAGGCCGAAAACCATGTAGAGAATCACTATATACATACTTCGAAATTGCTCCATTCTAGATGGGATTTGGCAATAAGAAGTGAAAAAGAGATTAGAAAGAAGTATGGAAGTATGAGTGCTGCCATAGAATTCGAAGTAATGCGCCCTCTATAATTATATAAAATCTATAAAAATCAGTTCAATACTAGGTTAAGCAGAATTAATTTCTTATTTTTATTTGCTCATAACCAATGGATATATTTAAAAGATAGCTTTGAATTTTTATTAATTGTGCTTTTCATATTGAAATAGGTTACTTATGCAGCATTTTATGTTTCTTATAGTAACCAAATAGGGGTGAGAAATTGTCTGTATTGTACGATTTTAAAAAAGTTGATCAAGCTTTAATTAATATTGATAAGGAAACTCTGTTAGAAGATGTAGATGTCCGATATTCTCTAACCATTCCATTTTTAGATCGAAAAGAAGGCTTATCAGTAGGTATCATATTAATGAATCCATCAAAAGCCAATATGAATATATCAGATAGTACTGTTAATAAGCTAATAAAATTCTTTTATGACTACAAGGTGAATAAAAGCCAAATTAAAGATATTACCATTTGCAATATTTTACCTATCTATGCCAGTAATACAAAATTAACTATGAAAAAAATTAGGGATTTGCACTTAGCAAATGCTTTAGATAAAGTTCAAAACTGTAATGAAGATAAGTTGAAATGGAAAATGGAGAATAAAAGTCTAATAGTATTAGCTTGGGGGAAACCAGACGTTAGCAGTATACCTAATTTACTTTATTACAAAGAAGTTCTGCGAGTTGTTAATTTAGTTTCTACATTACACGGGGATACTTTATATGTTTTAGACATTGAAAATGCTAAAAGCACTTTTACTGAGAATGGAGACTCACGGCACGCTGGACGTTCTGCTACTTTAAAGGGTTTGATAAAGATAGAAGCATCAGAATTGTTTGGTCTATAAAAACTGTAGTTTCATTTTGAACATCCATTGATTAACTTGTTATGTTGTAGGGAGCGATTGCTTTATAGTGCTTCTTCTTTTATATTACGATCGAGCCAAAAAAAGGCATTGAAAAGGATTAAAACGTTGTTGGTTGTCAAACGTGGATCAATTGTAAGTTCCCAATAGTTACGAACATTTTGATATGCTGTTTGAGTACAAAATATTTGTTGGACAACAGCGGATTGTCATTACTATTCCGATGTCCGACTCTAAGATTTTTCCACTTGCACTATATGAATTTACACTGCCTTCACCACAATCTTAAAAAAGGCAAAGAATAAAGAACAAAGAGTAGTCACAGCCACTCTGATCTGAGTCTCAGTTCATTATATAGATTGAGAGTTTTTTAAAAAAAGACCATAGATTAAACACAAAATAGTATTGCATTTAGGGTCAAAAATCTATTAGAGGAAATTATTCCCTTGTGTCTTATAATTATATACAAGGAGATGAATAAATTGACAATAATAAACAGCTTGTCTGATGGTTTTCTAGCTTATCTAATTACTATCATTCCAGTTATCGTATATGTGGTAAAGCTAACAATAGATAACTGGGGGATTACAGAACTAGAAAAACTACGGATGAGTAATTTTAAAAAGTTTCAAATAGCCATTACTAAATACATTTTTACCGCTATAGCTTTTGTTGCTGTCGTATTTTTATTTCTCACATACTTTAATCAGATGGATGATATAAAAGGAAATTTAGTTTATGGATTATTAGCCTTTCTCTTTGTAATTTTCATTATTACTATCTTTATCCTTGAAAACTTAATGAAATTCATTGCACGAAAATTGTCGTTTAAATATGAATATCATATTGTAGATGATCAAGGAGAACCAACTTATCGAATAATAAAAGTGAGTGGAAATAATTCTTTGCTAGTGGAGTCAGACGGAATTGAAGAATTTTTGGATAATCAAATAAATAGACGCTATAAAAGAATTCGAATTAAAGAAAAGAAGCTAGAGGAATTTTACAGAGGTGAAAAGTCAAAGTGGGTAAGAATGGGGCTTCCTATTTTTAGTTTCCTTGTCTTAGTTTCTCTATTTTTCACCACTGAATTGTGGCAATTTAGTCTTTATGTTATTTTCATCGTGTCTGTGCTTGTGTCTTTAATTTTATGGTTAAACTATGCTGAGGATAAGAAATATAATGAGGAGTTATCAGAAAATAGAGATGATACGACAGAGTAGAACCATTATCTGTGGTAGTGAAAAATGTAAATTAAACGTAGTGTGAAACTAGCATCAGCTTTTTCTTTTTTTGTTCATGCTTTATATTTTTTTAATGGAGTTTAACATCTTATGCACCCTTACCAATGGACTATACAGGGATTTTCGGAAAACTTATCAAAGTCTTATTACAAAGTATTGCTTTATTAATTTTAGTTCTTTCCGTTTTAATTATCTTATTTAATGCTTATCAAAATGTAAGATCTAATTAAATAGTTTTTACCTCTTTTGTCGAATAAAGCAGGATATGGACCATAGGTGCAAAAAAACTTGAAGATTTTCCGATTTCGCTATCAAATGATTATACAGTCATAAGAAAAACGATATACTAGAAAATGAACCTAATTATAAAGGAGATGTTTTAACATGGCTAAAAAAGGACACATCCACATGGAAAACGGCGACATCATCGAATTCGAACTTTTCCCGAATGAAGCACCAAACACTGTTGCAAACTTTGAGGAACTTGCAAACTCTGGTTTCTACAATGACGTAACATTCCACCGCGTTATTCCTGGTTTCGTAAGCCAAGGCGGCGACCCAACTGGTACGGGTGCTGGCGGCAGCGGCAAAACAATCAAATGTGAAACTACAGGCAACCCACACAAGCACCAAGCAGGAAGCCTTTCAATGGCACATGCAGGTAAAGACACTGGCTCAAGCCAATTCTTTATCGTTCACGCACCACAACCGCATCTTGACGGCGTTCACACTGTTTTCGGACAAGTGACTTCAGGACTTGAAACGGCTAAAGCGATGAGCAATGGCGACAAAATGACAAAAGTTCACGTTTTTGACGAAGAATAAAGTCAGATATTATAACAAAAAAATGACCATAGGATTAAATCCTATGGTCATTTCAGCCTGTTGAGAAACTAAGGTTTTATCGATTATCTTCTCAGTGGATTGGTCAAGAAACAAAAGAACGTGAAGTTTTTAGACCCTTCTGCTAAGCAGAAGGGTCATTTTTTTGATGTTTTGCACTGCGGCTGTCAGATAAGCCTGTTCTTGGACAGACTTGCGCCCTCGTCGCCTTGCGTAACGGAAACTATGGAGTTCTTTCGCATCGGCGAAACTCCGTTCGATGGTCTGGCTTCGTAACTTGTATAGCTTTTTTCCGCTGGGGGTGCGCTTGTTGGCGCGCACCTTTTCTTTTTCGTCTTCCCAGATGTGCCGGAAAATCGAGCGCTGCTTGCTTTTCGCGGAAAAACAATCCGAGCGCAGTGGACAATGTTCACAATCCTCCGGCCGGCTTTTGTACTGCCGATATCCCTCTCGATCTGTGGTGGCGTAGGACAACTTGCAGCCCATGGGGCAAGCATACGCATCCAGTGAAGGGACATACGTAAATAACCGTTTCGGCACTTTCGGGTTACCGCCTTTGAAACGGCGGTAGCCCATGACCACAAATGTTCCGGCTTCGTTTAACGTTTTACAGATGTGGCCGGTAAAATAGCCGGCATCCAAGGCGACGGCTTCCACCGGAAAAGCAAACTTCTTCTTTTGTACAGCGAGCCGGTCCAAATAAGGAACGGCGTCGTGCATATTGCCGGCCGTGATGTACGTATCCGTGATGAAATTGTATTTGGCATCCACCGTTCGGTGGTCGAGATAGAAAAAACCTTGAGGTTTCTGGTTTCGCATGAGGAACCCACTATCTGGATCGGTCACGCTTTCGCGGGTCATCGCCGGTTTGGTTTTGGCAACGGGCCGAATCACCTTCGGCTTCAGCGCTTTTTTCCATGGGCCTCCCGGTCAGCTACGACCGCTTCTTCCAATTCCCCCAGGTAGCTCACCACTTTTTCCGCCTTTGCTTTTCGGATAAACTTGTTCTTATTCGCATTCGCTTTGATATGCGTGGAATCGGATAGAAGCACGCGGCCACTCACCATGCCGTGGGCTTTTGCCTGACGAACCGTTTCGTCGAAAATTTCTTCAAAGACCGACGTGTCTTCAAATCGGCCCTTCCGATTGAAACTGATGGTGGAGTGATCTGGAATCCGGTCGACGAGGGAATAGCCCAAAAACCATCGGTAAGCGATGTTATCCCGAATCTCTTTTTCCAGTTGGCGTTCTGAACGAACGCCATAAAAATAGCCGATGAAAATCATTTTGAATAAGGTAATGGGCGGAATGGCGGGACGGCCGTTATCCGGACAATAATAAGGCGAAGCAATCCGTTCAATAAAAGAAAAATCAATGAGGGCATCAACGGTACGAAGAAAATGGTCGTGTGGCACGAGTTCATCAATTGAGACGGTGACCTGTTCATGACGGTGATTTTTGACGGGACCAATCATGGGACTTCGCTCCTTCTTTTTTCTTTCAGTTTACATCAAAAAAGTATCGAAATAAACAAAAAAAGACTGTCGAGAGGGTTTCTCGACAGCCTGAAATGACCATAGGATTAAATCCTATGGTCATTTTTTAATTGAGAATAAGTCTTTCAAAGATATTTGTACATGCTGATAAGTTAAGAAGCCCTTCTATCTCATGTCAAAATTCAATTTTTGTTAGTGGTTGATTTTTAAAGTTATACAATGTATAAAAATATCCCAAAATTTAGATTTAAATTCTGAATTTTGGGATGCTCTACCTTTCTTAGAATCCAAATGCTTGGTTAACTTCAATTTCAATTTGTTTCTCGTACGCCGCTATTTCTTCCTTAGATCTTGTACGAACTATCATTTTAGTTAACTCAATTAGCCGCTTTGAGTGAATGGAATTTGGATCAGGTAAAGGATAGTTTTTGACGTACTGAGTTAGGTATCTCTTTTTATTCGAGTATAAAACATTCTGAAACTCAATTGCATGAAACTTCGCCATAAATGCTGAGTTAGCAACTGCTACAGCCAAGTATAAAAGATCTTCATCTTTTTTATTTTTCAAAGAAAGCCAGTAACAATTTCCATCAACTACGTATCCTTCAGTATCAATTAAAAATTTTGCTTCAGAACTGATATCAGGAAAAACTACTTTTGGGTCAGGCCAGCTTGCTGGATCCTGTGGTACCCATAGTTCGTACCAATGTCTAGTCTTAGATTCAGCAAGATATGTTCTTGCTTCTAAGGTTTCTCTATTCATCTCTAAGTATGCCTTTGCTTTAGGAAATAGCTCTAAATCAACAGCCTGTCTTTTTCCGTCTATCACTTCATGTGGATATAGTACCTTTGAAGCTTTAGTTTCGTTAGGTAAAACCCATCTTTCAGCAGTATAGGAAGATATTAAAGGTCTCAAAAGTTCCTCTTCTGGTCTGAGTGAGGGATCTAGTTGATTCCAATCTTCTTTTATGAATACTTTATCTGCTGTCGATTTTACTCCTACTCTAACTTTAAAAACATCATCAAAAATACTATGTGCCCTTGATTTGACCGTTTCCGACCACTCTTTATCTTCTTTAGATGCCATTACCCAAAGTTCTTTAGGATCCTCCGGCACCTTCAAAAATCCAGCAGTAACTTCATAGCTTTTGTTATTTGTTTCGTAAAAACCTGATTTCTTTTTCGTTAAGATCTCATATACAGATTCACATTTAGTTGCGTCATCTGTCTTCTGACTTTCATAAACTCGTAAAAATTTCACATTATCATTCGGTTTCTTATTTTTAGCTGATTTTTTTCTACCTATAAAGATTGCCGGCAATACAGCAGCACTAAATAGTTTAGTGTCTCCTAAATCTATGACTTCTATGATTTCATAGTTTTCATCTAAAAATTTTCTAGTATCCTTTCCACCTACAGTAGTTAAATAGCGATTCGAAGTAATAACGCAGATCAAGCCATCTTCTTTTAAATGCTTGGTCATTGCTACAAGAAAGACTTGGTACAAGTCAACCCGTCCCTTTAGATTGAACTTTTCACCTAATTCTTGTGCTTTTTTTGCACCCAACACTTGAGTACGTACATATGGAGGGTTCGCAAGAATCATATCAACTTTCTTGGGTTCAAATTCATCACTCGAAAACCAAAAATCATTTTTGATGGTAGGATCAGCAAATAAGTCTTCACTGTCATTGAATAAAGCTAAGTAATCACTGTTAAATAAATGAACGTTTTCTGTACCTCCCAAGTATTGGTTTGCTAGCTGTATAGCTTTCGGATCCGTATCCATCCCAATGAGTTCTAGATTTTCTATACACCCTTCATTATAGATAGCCCTCAGAAGTTCTCCATCTCCACAGGACGGATCTAAAACAGAAGTTAATTTCCCTTCTTCAAACTCAACATGTTCAAGTAACTTTTTAGCCATATATTTTGATAGCAAACTGGATGTGTAGTGGGATCCAGTTTCTTTGATTTCTAATATGCTTTTTACCATGTTACACCTCTTCATTTCTGTCTATTACTATTTTACAACATATATCGATTTAACTAAATAAAATACAAAAAATCTATTTTCAACTAAAAGATACTTATTATCATCTAAATGATACTCTTCATCTGTAGTTTATTCAAGTGAAAGATTACATAATAAATATATAAATATTTGAAAGAGGTGTTCCGATGTCAACAGAAGAGGAAAAAGAATTTTTCGACAAAGTAGGGAGCAATATCAGGTTACTACGACACTACCAAAACTTATCTCAGGAAGACTTAGCACAGAAAAGCAACTTAGATCGTACCTATATTGGAGGGATAGAAAGAGGTGAACGAAACCCAACTATCCTTACTTTTAAAAAAGTTGCTGATGCCCTTAGCGTTCCAATTGAAAAAATCTTATCTAACGATCTAGAAAAAAATCTACTAGGCATAAAAAAAGAAAAGGAGTGATTTACAATGATTTCATCATTTGCTTTAAATTTTAAAAACAACTTGATAGCAAGCAATTACACTATTTACGATCAGATCACTATCGGAGATCCTAACTATTGGATCCCTTCCAATGAATTAGAAGAATTATTAAATAGTTGGTTAGTAGGTCTCGATCTAGATGGACTGCCCCTCAGAACTCGTTCTAAGGTTGTAAAAGAAGAAGTATGCAAGGCTTTAGGATATCCGGTGCCTACCTCTTTTAAGAAAACACAACCTCGATTTCTAGGTCAAAACTTCGATATATATACTCAGAAATCTAATAACTTACAGATTTGGAATGAAGAAATTCACGCTGCAAGACGGTATGTATTAATTCGAATTAGTGAAAATGACATTATTACAAAGGTAAAAGTTGTAACTGGAGACATGCTGTCTATCTTAGATAAGACAGGCAAGCTAACTCAGAAATATCAAGCAAAGCTATTAGGAATTCCTGAGAATGTAAAGATGCTATCTGATTCCGATACTATAAATTTGAGTAATGTAGTTTCTCGTTACCGCGGTTTCCACCCTCATACTTCACCAGCTAGTTATCCTAACTTTGGAGAGGTAATGTGCATAAATGAAATTTATACACATTTACAATCTATTGTTGGTATGAGGTTCCCATATTTAGGTGCTTTACAGGAAAGAAATCGCGGAGGGATCCTGCACACTCAAGTGTGTAAAGCATTAGGTTACTCCAACTTCAGAGATGATGGTAAATTCCCCGACGTAAAACATCAGCTTTTAGAAGTTAAGCTACAAACCTCACCTACAGTCGATCTTGGTCTATTCTTGCCGAGTGCTACAGAAGTGTTGGATATACCTCAGATAAGTGGTCACTCTTTTAGAATGTGTGATGTACGTTATGCAATTTTCTATGGTCAAGTAGAAGGAAACGAATTTTTAATTACTAAATTTTATCTTGTCACAGGTGAAGATTTCTTTAGATATTTCACCCAATTTGGTGGATTGAAAGTAAACAAGAAATTGCAGATACCCTTGCCAGCTAACTTTCTATAAGACAAAAAAAAAGCTGACTTAAATCGCACTGATGTAGAAATTACAAGTTTTGCTAAGAAAAGATTTTTTGAATAAAAAGCTAAAGTCTAAATTCAAAAAAATACTCTACACTGAGAGTCTTTTGTTATTCTATTAATGAAGTAAAGCTGCGAAACAACTATATTTCTTTTAAGCAGTTTTACACCGATATGCTTATCGGAATGATTCAATACGATGATTTTTGAAAGCGTTGAGAAGAAGATTTCCACCTTTTTTATAACTTAAAATGATATTTTGTACCTTATTCAAGCGTTACTCTGCAAGTAAATTAGAAAACTTCATCCCTATAACTTAATATTCTTATTTCTCGAACTGAAAGAGCAATAGGTGATTGACCTATGCGTTCCGTAAAGCGAGAAATTCGTTTTTGAGCAAGTCAGTGTCCTTTCTCCTGAATCTATTTTTTATAGTGAGGCAACATCTTTTCTCGTTGCTCAACCAAGGGAGTATTAAGTGGCACTGTTGCGAAAAAACAAAAGCATTCCAAAATAAAGTTGAAAAATAGCACAACGATTAAGATTTTTTGAACAGTTTTACAGAAATACTAATAACTTATTGAAGAGTTAGAGAAAGGAAGAAATAAAATTGAACTCTATTTATGATTTTCTTATCCTAATGAGGGAAAGCTCGACTTTTGCGATTGTAGTATACATCATCTTAATAGCATTTCTTCTAGTTGTATTTAGACTTTTATTTAAAAATGGTAAACAGATTGTAATATCGAATATAGCTCTTGTGATTATGTTATTTTTTACTATCCTTTTAATGTCAATTTTACTTTTCCATCTTTTCTTTGGATATCCGGAAGGTAATTCTTTTATAGGCGATGCAACCAATTTTGCGACCATCGCGGGACTATTCTATATTATTGAGGAAACTAATCAAAAATTAAAACGAGAACGCCAAAATACCAAACAAGAAGGTTCAAGAGAATTTTTAGTTGGAAGAAATAAAGAATTAGAAACACAAGTTGAAAATCTGCAGTCAGAGTTAAAGGAAAAGAATGAGGAGTTAAAAAACTGTAAAAACGATTTATCATCTATTAATGAATCATTAAGAAGTTTAGAGCGCTCATTTATTGCTTTAAATACAAAAGCAGCTACGGCTATAACTGCTAATAAATACTTTAATGAAAGATTAGAAAAGGTCGAAAACTTTAAAAAAAGAAAATCGGTAATATATACTTTCTTAGAATTGATTTTAAAGAAGTGATATTTAGAAAAGAGTCAATAACGATAATTTATAAGAGACCGAGAAGTTGTTTATAATTTCTTCTTGGTCTCTTCTGCTTTTGTATCAAAATTCATATCAAAATCAATCTATCATAAATACTCGTAAAGGAGGATATAGCAAGAAAAAGGAGAACTAAAAAACTTCATAACTTTAATACAGTATTAATATTTAAGTGTGTATACAATAATGTTACTTTTTGCTGGATCTCTGCTAAATACTTACTTGAATGAGACTTAGAATTACAAGCTCGTTCAACTTTTTCATAAAGTTTTGTATGAGTTACTTCATCTATGATTTTCTGTGAAATTTCTCGATCGAAAGCTGCTATCTCTGGTAATATCGCATTAATACTTGTTAAATCGATTTCTTCAAAGTTCGATATTGCCTCAGCAATTATAGTCGATTTCTTGAGTAGAAATAATCTCAATGAACCAGGGTCTTCATTTGCTAAATGATAAATAAGAATATGCAGAGCTTGCCATTCTAGTCGATCTTTTGAATAAGAATCTCTATGCAGAGGAATATCAACATCATTTTCTAAATAATACTTAACTAGCGAAGGAGAAAAAGCGAACTGATAAAAGTTTACCTTCTCAAATTGCTCTTTATTACTGTAGAGAAAATTATCAATTGTTCGAACGTGCTTTTTATCAAGATACAAAAAGAGGAACTCAAGTATTTCACTATGAAAGCTCGCCCAAACATTATGTTCATCAAATTTAGTTTTTATGCGGGTTAAATCTATAGACTCAATTAGCTCAGAGTATTTATTTGGATCTAACTTTCTCAGGATTTTATAGAAACCTGATAAGTTGTGCCAACTACGAAAGGGAACTGTTACTAATTCCTCAGCCAATTGCTTGGGTTCAATAAAACTAATGATTTTCTCACCAATAACTCTTTGATCTTTTTTAATATAATCTCTTTTTTCGCTTAAAGAGTTGAATCCCATTACTATCGCTAAAAATCTGAAATCTAACATATGCCAGGCATTAATTGAATGCCTTTTAAATGCATTGCGAAAATTATCAGACATTAAGTGAAATAATTTAATGCCATATAATCTGTCGTAGTTAAAGATGTTCCCGATGAAATCAACTAAGTTTTCAAAATCTAACTGGTTATTTTCCAACAAAAGTAGTTCTGCTTCAATCTGATTTTTGTCTAAAAGCTTGAAGAATTCCTTTCCTCTTTCAATTGATAAAAGAAGACCTAACCTAGAAATAAAATAGCTCCAGTGATATAAATCTTCTTTCTTTAAATTAGAAAATCCATTAGCAATTTTAGTTATATCTAAGTTGCTACCAAAATCTTTTGCTTTTTTCTTATCTAAGTTATACATGTCATTTATTATGGTGCCCAATGAATAAGCCGTTATACTATTTACATTTTCAATTTCTTTATGAATTGATGAAGTAAAATGATATATATCAAAATACTCGGTTCTACTAAACTTTGTAAAAGTATTGGCGAAGTATAAAGCATGAGTAGTTAGAGTTTTTTCTTCTGACGACAAGCTTTCTTCAAGGATATGGTAAACATCGTTTTTCGAAATAATATAAGGTATTCTAAAATGCAGTTTACTAGTAAAAATTGTATTCATAAACCATACTTTTCCTAAAAGCGGATTATTTAGAGATATCATTTCATTGTGCACTATTTGCTCATATTTTTTTCTATTTTCCGTGTCATTATCGAATATAAACTTCAATTGTCTTTTAGCTGCTTCGTAATGAATCATTCTAAGGAAGAAACCATCAATTAACCTTTTCTTTCGTAGTGCTTTTAAATTCTTGTTTAGCCATTCTTCATCTTCGGAAAAGTATTCCTTTACGTTCTGTATTAACCATGTTTCATTTACTGTATTATCTTTGGTTATTATCTGTTTTAGAGCTAGTAAAAAAATTAATCTTTGTGAGTTATCTAGATCCTTTGATTTAAAGTAGTTATCTTTAGTAGTTTTCCATCCGCCTCTAATTACATAATTAAAGGTCCAAAGATTGGCCTCTTTTGAGGCGGCATCTATTCTTTGATCGAACGATTCTTGCATAAAGTAACTTCCTAAGTCTCCATCTATTTTTGAGATAATATGTGAAACTGTTTTTTCATTTTTTCTGTAAAATTCACTGATACAAGCGATATTCTCATTATTAGAAATTGAAACTGTAGCGGAATCAACTTCTATATCTTCAGTAACTGTCAAAATGATTTTTTGATAATTACTGCTTTTTTCTTGTAAGATTTGCAAAATCGAATTGGGGAGAATATGTCCATCATCAATGATATATATTGCTTTAGGATTGCTGGGTAGAGAAAAATTATCGAAATCCGTAAAATCATTGGTTTTAAAACGTAAAACTTCATATCCACGTTTTAAAAAATGAAAAGCGATTTGATAACAAGAAATGGATTTTCCAGATCCGGGTTTTCCTTGAAGAATAACAAAATTATTCAACTCTAAGATTTTAGTAGCTTTTTGAACTTGAGGCATTTCTGGACACACACTCACGTCTTGAGGAGTAAGTTTGTACCCTAATATGGCTCTTCCGATACTATCATTTTGGTTTTTAAAATTTAAGTACTCCCATTCGTTGTAATTATTTACCTCTAATAAATTTTCCACTAGTTCCTCAAAAAATTCTGACGCCGATAAATTAATCACTCTTTCATCAGTTGAGAATGGGGAGACCCTATAGACTTTCCATTTATCTTCTAAAGGCGAAATCAATTCTTCTACAATTTTTGCATCGCTTTCTGAATAACCAACAATCACTAAAGTTCTAGGTCTTTCCATTGCTAGTACATTAATATGTTTTTGTTCTTCATCATTTATATTTCCTGGAGAGTTTGGAAGTACCCACTGAGAATTTAATTTTAATACATCTCCGTGGGGTTTAATCAAATTTATTTTCCTGTCGTTAATCTGCGTGCCATATAATTCAGACCATGACATTTCTAATAAGTTATCCCAATTAAAAGAGACAATTAACTCGAAAAAATTTTCATGAACTAATTTAGCTATATTATTATGTATACGAGGAGCAACGGTTATTTTACTGTTCACCTTACTAAACTTGCTTTTAAATAAACTTATCGCATTTTCATTCTGTTCGATATATGAAAATGCCTTTTTTATTTTTACAAAATCTTCTCCTATTCTACTCTTTGTACTTCCAGGACCTTTAAACTTCTGATCGATACTAGGAAAAGAGCTTACTACCTCCCAAACAATAGGAGCAAGCTGGTTACCTAATGGCATTCCAGGTTCAAAGGAAACTCCTGCCCCAATAACTACGACAGCATTATTCACTCTTATTTCATTAATTATTGAGGTTAATTTATTAACAGGCTTCATCTCACTTGCTCCTTTTTATTGATCCTTTAATTATTGCATGTAAGGAAAAACGATTGAACGTTATAAATTAAACTGCTTTATAGGAGTTTCTTCTATTATAAAGGAGTTGTTATCTCTTCTTCGATTGCTCTCACTAATTTATAAAAACTAGTCTTTTTAACTCCAGCTTCGCGCATGGCTTCCACTGCGGTTAACTTCTTAGCTTTCCATTTTCTATAAACCTCTTTGAACTCTTCTGAAACAAAAACGGTTGGTCTGCCAAACTGAATGCCATTTTGTAAGGCTAAGTCGATTCCTTCACGTTGTCGTTTTCGGATACGCTCTCGTTCCTCTTCAGCCATCCACGAAAGAATCTGTAAAACCAAATCCGCAATAAATGTCCCCATGCTATCTTTGTATTGCGTAGTATCTAGTAACGGCATATCCAAAACCACAATATCGGCTTCAATATTTTTCGTCAGGTCATTCCACTCCTGAAGAATCTCTTCTTTGTTTCGGCCGAATCGATCCAACGAGTGGATACACAAAATATCCCCTTTTCGAATAACTCGTTTTAATAGTTGATAGTTCGCGCGTTCAAAATTCTTGCCACTCTGTTTGTCCAGGTAGATATCCCGTTCAGTGATGCCCATTTTCCGCATGGCTTCCAATTGACGTCCTTCATTTTGATCTTTGCTGCTGACACGTATGTAACCAAATTTACGATGTTCCATAATTCACCTCTTAAACGATTGTTTTCTTTTATTATACCTGAAAAACGTTCGTAAAAGTGTATGCAATTTTGCGGACGTTCGTAAAGTCATTTGATACATTTACGAACGCCCTTTACGTTCGTTTTTAGCCGTTTTTAAAGCGTTCGTAAAAGTGTACTTTTACGAACGCTTTTTTGACTCTAATCCATCATCATTAAAAGTCAGGAAATATTGGGTTATTTTGGTATGATATATAAAAGAAGAATTTGACTTACATGTTCATATAATGACAGTTTATAAACTATTTTGACGGGGAGTTAATTAATTTGTTCAGATCTTATGTGAAATTTTTAGAAAAGTATAGTCCGCTAATCATTGCATTTTTTTGTTTAGTTTATCTACTTACTTCGTGGGAGGATAACTGGGTACTTACGTGGATTCTTTCGGCTGGAATGATTATCTCTCCGCTTAACTTTATTTCGAACATCAAAGAATTAAAATCTCGCAAAGCTTAATCCAATAAAATAGGGAAGTTGAATGTAACATAAGTGCAGTTAAGTTACATTCGATTTTATTTTTCAAGAACTGAACCGATTGTTGACGAAAACCGTAGGATACTTAGCAAAGAAAACTAAAGGGGAGGAATAATGATGAAAAATTTTACTATATTGGTGATTTTGCTGATTGTATTAAGCGGTTGTTCGGATGGGAATAGATATAATTTTACAGACAGCACTGAAAATTGGGATGTTTTTTATGATGTAGATGTCTCTGCTGGCGATGAGCAAAGAACTACAGGAACCATTAAATATATAGGGAAAGAACCGGCCCCCAAAACAATCGATTATAAAATTGAATACGCTACGGGAGTTGCAGAAGGAATGGGGAAATCGCTAACTGATGGGAGTGTAAGTACAGGAAACGATGCTTGTACAGGATGCAGTGTCATTCAAGAAGACGACGAAATTGCAGTGGAGATTACGTGGGATGGACAAAAAGAAAAGCTAGTATTAACCACAGGGAAATGACATTCTACCCCCACGTCAATATTCGTTCCTTGGTTGTTATGAAAATTACATTCTGAATGTAACTTATTGTGAATTAAGTTACATTCAGCTCCCACTAAATCGGTGTTGCGTATAAATTTTTTATCTAGAGAAACAGAGATATGATTCTTAAAATAACTGGAATCATCCTATACGGATGGAGTGGCTAAAATATGATTTTTAAGGAGTTGAATAAAATGGAGTCGGTCAGTAAGGAACCTCGTTTTGAAAAGTTTATTGGACGTATAAAAAATCTCTCTTTACTCATCATAATCCCGATGTTGTTTCTTCTAAGCAATGAACATGAGGTCCTTAAGACTGTTTTGGTCTTGTACCTAGCGATTTTATTTTTGGTAGAAGGGTTTGTCCTATTTTCTAACCAGAAAACCAGTAGTTTGATTAATCTTGGTGTTGGACTATTTTTTATTGGAATGATTATTTTTATTTAAAACATTAATATTGATAGATTCGAGTCCTTAATGTGAATGTAACTTAATGCTAATTAAGTTACATTCAAAACCTTTATTTCATTAATCTTCGAAGAGCGAGAGATAAGAATGGGGTTGCTAGAAAAAATGATACATTCAAAAGTCTATTCTGTATGGTTATAAAATCGTGTTTTTGAAAGAATCTAATTTTATATATCGTAAAGTTAGCAGAAGAGAAGGAACCCGATTAAGGTTTCTTCCCTTGTTGCTTGGAGAAGTGTACTTTTACGCACGGTCATATTCTCTGGAGGTTTGTTGCAAGTTTTTTAAGTAGCGGATATTAAAATGAACAGATATTTTTACAACCGTTTGAAGAGAGAACTAGATATGATGAAAAATCACAAAAATAATATTCTGAATACTCCGCAAATGGTAAAATAATATTATAGGTAGTGGAGGTGTTTTCCTGTTTCTATCCAGTAAAAAACAAGGAAGTACTCCCATTCTATTTTCAACCTAAGGAGTTCTTTCGATTATTCAGCAAAAGTAAGTGGAGGGAGGCCGCAATATGTGGTTTAAGCTATTACTGTTCCTATTCATCGTGTACGCAGTGAACGCCATCATCAAATTCGCTCTCAAGAAGTGGCTGAAGGTCGAGCCGCGGAAGAAGAAGTTCTTTTCGAATAATTATGTGAATGCAACTCACTTAAAAGTGGACTGGTTTGTACGGGGGATCTTGTTGATTGCAGGGGTGGCAACGTTGTTTTATGTCATTGCCGAAGAGAATTCAATTCTTTATATGCTCGTCTATGTCATTGTATTTATCGTACTAACTTATGCAGTGGGGGCGTACTTTGAGTGGACAGCTTCAAAGCACCCGAAGCAATCCCTTTTCATGTTGAGCGAAATGTTTGTCTGGCTCGTTGCGGTTGCCTTGCTGATCCAGTCAAGTTCATTCTTTTTAGGAATCATTGAGGGTGTCGTGACTGAAAAAACGGAAGCAAGTTTTACTGTGGAAATGGTGGCAACTGGCTTTTG
>NZ_JASISN010000021.1:0-52941 GCF_030063085.1 Planococcus sp. S3-L1
CGGGAACATGGTATTCTGTTTCATAAGGGACACCTCTTCCTGTAGTTGTTGGTTCGCACTTACAGTCTACAAGAAAGGTGTCTCTTTTTGTATTCATTTGGATGATTCTGGCTAATCAACACGCGTGTTCTATTATTTTACAATTAACACTGGGCAATTTGCACGTTTTACCACTTTATGGCTAACACACAAAAGAGACCTTGCCCCATTAACAGGCAAGGTCTTTTTAAGTGATTTAAAGCTAAACTATTATTTTAAATTCTTTTTAATATACTGCACAACTTTGCGAAGTTCTGTTGCGCTCGGACGTCCATAAGGGCTTGTTTGCTGCTGTTGATAAAGAATATTCCCTTTTTCATCAAGCAAATAATGAGCAGCTTCCCCGTGAATTCCATGATCTTCATATGGTGCATCTTCTCCGTGGTAATAAGCTCCGTACTGCTCTAATAAATCTGTTGTAAGGTCAGACAGGAGTGGAAAACTTAAGCTATGCTCATTTTTCATCCCTAACGAATTTTCTTGGCTATCTGTTGATAGAGCCGTAAAATAAACGCCTTTTCCTTCAAAATAAGAAAGGCTTTCTTCAATTTCTTTTAAATCTTGGTTACATACTGGGCACCACGATCCTCTGAAAAAGACCAAAAATCTCCAACCTGGACGATCCGTCAAATCTTGTTCCAAAGAATAAGTACCGCCTTCTGCTAATGGTAATTCAAATTGTGGTGCTTTATCACCGAGGTGTAATGTTGTCATAGGTAGTTTCCTCCTTATTTTTAAAACGCAATCAAGTGAACGTTATTTCCACTTTAACAATCCAGTTAAATCATCAAATACATAATCCGGCTCTAGATCGAGTTCTTCAACTGGCATCCCTTTTCGGTTGATCCAAGCTGTTTGGAATCCAAAACTTTTCGCACCTGATACATCCCAGCCATTAGACGACATGAAAAGAACTTCATGACTTTCGATTCCAAGTTGTTCTAATGCATATTGATAAGATGCCGGTGTTGGTTTAAATTCTTTCACGTCATCAATACTCAATACTTGATCAAACAACTCTTCTAAACCTGCATTTTTAACTAATGGATCCAGCATATCGTGAGAGCCATTTGAAAAAACCACTAAGTTTTTATCTTTTAACTGCGTAAGAACTTCTTTCGATTCTGAGTAAAGCGGTAAATGCAGATATGAAGCTAATAATTTTTGCTCGTTTTCTTTACTTGGCTGCAAGTCATTTTCGTTCAGTGCATATTTTAATGCATCATGTGTAATGGCATAGAGCGTGGCATAATTGCCCATCAGCTGGCGCAACATAAAATATTCCACTTGCTTGGATCTCCATGTTTGACTGATTTTCTCGCCGTAACCTGGATATAATTCCTCGCATTCTCTTTTTATTGCCGTAACATCGAACAAGGTTCCGTATACATCGAACACGAAGGCTTTGATTGAACTGTTCACTCTACATCCTCCTTTTGATGATTCTGCAAACATCGACTATACATGTATGTACAATTGGCTGACCTACAATACTGTCTCTTCTCTTTATACCCAAAGCCAGTCGGATTAATCGGAAATCAGCAAGTTAATCTAAATGTAAAATAAAAAACCCGATCGTTGGCACTTTTAAAAGTGCCAACGATCGGGTTTAATCTCTCATTTATTAAAATTAGTTTAGAAATAATTCATCGGATCCACTGCATTTGAGCGAGCCCCATTCCAAGAGCCAATATGGACTTCAAAATGAAGGTGAGGTCCGGTAGAACGTCCTGTGCTACCGACTAATCCTACATTTTGGCCTTGTGAGACTGCTTGACCAGCTGAAACGTTAATAGCGCTCATATGACCGTATACAGTTGCATACGATTGACCATTGATTGAATGGGTCAAAATTACAACGTTACCGTAGCCGCCCATATTACCTGCAAAGGAAACATAACCAGATGCCGCGGCAGAAATTGGTGTACCCGTTACATTGGCTATGTCTTGTCCGAGATGCGATTCAGCACCGTCGCCAATATCCCGTCCACCAAAGCCAGACGAGTATCGTCCAGAAACGGGTCTAATAAATATCGCGCTAGATGAAGGTGCAGGTGCAGTTTCCACTTTTTCAGGCGCGCTCACAACCGGGCTTGATGTTTCGGGCTTACTCGCTGTTTCAGCTTTGGCGCTAGTTTTAGCTTGTGCTTCACGCGCTGCTTGTGCACGGGCTTCTTCTTTTGCAGTAGCATCTGCTTGTGCTTGTGCTCTTGCTTCTGCTGCAGCTTTCTCAGCAGCTATTTTTCGTTGACGTTCTTCTTCTGCTTTTCTGGCAATTTCAGCTAAACGTGCTTGTTCGTTCATGATTTGCTTTTCTAAATCAGCGCTAATTTCGATAGCTTCTGTGCGTTTATTTTCTAAACCGCCTTTTTCTGTTGCTAATCGTTGCTGTTCAGTTTCTAAGTTCCGAACAAAACCTGCTTGCTCTGTTTTTTTACTACCTAAAGATGCTTTTAACCCAACTAATTCCGAACGGCGTAATTCTTGTTCAGCTAGCTTGGATTCTACTTGTTCTTTTTGTTCCGCTAGCAGTTCTTTATCTGCTGCTTGTTCGCGCATGATTTCTCGGTCTGCTTCGATCAATGTATTGACTGCAGAAAATCGATCAATAAAATCTACGAAACTGTTTGCGCCAAGTAGAACGTCAATGTAATCTACAGAGCCGCCACTCAATTGAATTGCACGCGCTCGTTCTTTCAATAACTGTGTGCGTTCCTCAATTTTTCGTTCCAGCTCTACAATTGATTTTTTTAGCTCATCAATTTCTATTTTCGTTTGATCAATTTCTGCTTGGACATTGTTAATGTTTGCTTCTGTATCATTGATTTGCGTATTCAAATCTGCAATTTTTGATGCAAGCTGCTCTAGCTTTGATACATTTTGAGTGATTTGCCCTACTTTTTCATTAATACCTGCATTCAATTCACTTTGCTGTTGTTGTGTTTCTTGCTGTTTTTGCTCTAATTCACTTAGTGTATCCGCGTTAGCTGTTGGTATCAATATTGATAAGGCTAATACAGAGGATAAACTAGTTACCATCCATTTTGAAATCACGTGTTTAATCCCCTCTCGAATCTTTCTAATGTTTTAATCTCTGTATGTCTTATGTATATAAGTGTAAATCGTATAGGTTTCTTCGAAAATTGCGACTCGCTCAGTATACCAGCTAGGAACCTCTATACTGTTACAGCAATATTTCTTTTTCTTCTAATAATGAAATATTTTTGTAATATATTAGAAATTATAATAATCAGAATTTTACACCTACTTAAAACTACTTATTGTTTTACATTAGTTGTTCGAGAAAAAAAGAATTTTAAAATTTCTTTACCTTATTATCAACATGAACTAATAAGAAAAGAAGCTCTCATTAGAGCTCCTTTTTGTTCCGTAATAAGCGATAGTTTTTTACTTATATTTGCTTAAAAGTTCTTCAGGAATATGACAGTAATCATCTGGGCATCTAGTCAACCGATCTTGATGTTCTTCTGCACTTTTTACGTAATTTGTAAGCGCCCGTACCTCAACTACGATAAGGTCGTAATCGCTTCTCTCGCGAAGAAATGCCTCTGCTTCTTCTAAGTGCTGAGGCTTTTCACTGTATACACCCGTTCTGTATTTCTCACCAATGTCCTGCCCTTGTTTGTTTAAACTGTATGGATCGATAATTTCAAATAAATAGCTCATTAATTCTTGGCATGTCACAATGGCTGGATCAAATGCTGTCTTCACACATTCGGCGTAGCCATCGTAATCTCCTTCACGTATAGGACTTGTTCCGTTAGCCCTTCCCGCTTCTGTAAATATGACACCAGGCAAAGTTTTAATAAAAGCTTCTACTCCCCATAAACATCCACCCGCAATATATAACACTTCCATGTTGTACCTCCTAGTAGTTTTTAATATAACTTCGATTGTTCCAATAACATAAGCGAAAAAAATGATTCTGTTAATGGATCATATGTAAACTCAATGAAACAGGTTAAATTATATAATAGCGCTTAGTTTCTCCCATTCTTCTCTCAATATACCCATTTTGATGGCCTCAAAATACTGTCCTTCTACTGTTCGGGCATTTCTAATACGCGCTTCTATAATCATCCCCATTCGTTCGGCCACTATTATCATTCGTTCGTTTCGGGACCAGGTTGACATTCCCAATCTATGTAATTCTGTTGATTCAAAAAGAAAATCAATCCAGAGTTTGTAAGCTTCCGAACCATATCCACCATTCCAATAGTCTTTATCGTAAATCACAATTCCGGTCTCGAGCCAGTTTGTATTCTTATCTATCCAGTAGGCACCCACATAGCCAATCACTTTTCCCTCAGCTCTTATCACAAGAGAAGCTGGAACTCCTGTTGCAATCTCTTTTTCATTTAGCCAGTGTTTGCGATGTTCTTCCTTTGTTATTCGCTTTTCGGGTATGTAAGGTCCATTCCATTTTTTCGCTTCTTGTTCCTTTTCTTCAAATCTCCAAAAATACAAATCATCCAAGTTTGCTTCCCTATTTCCTAGTAATTCAACTTTTCTTCCAATTATCTTTATCATAGTTATGGTTCAGCCTCTCTTCCTGTAATCATATGTTCATTTTGTTAGCCCTTTCAAATAGAATTGAACTGTTTACTTTCTATCTAAGAAGTTATATTTAACTCCCTTTATTGCATTAATTTCAGACAAATACTCATAAGCAAGAAGAAGCAATAATGGCTTTTTGGTTTTAGAATCTCTACTATTCTTCCTTCGTCCTCGATTCTAGACATTAGTCTATCTGACTTGGGGAACTTAAAGACGATTTCTTCATTTACTATTAAAATATCATTATCCCAACCAGTGCTATTCGTTTGCACTTTATTTAGTGGTAAATCCGGAAACCTATTTTCTACAAAACTAACATGTCTTCCTTGGTCATAAGTGTCTTCCTCCATATTTAATCCCCTTCTGATAATCCACAATTTGTAAACCACTTAACCGACTTCTGCTGTCATTTCCGGCTTCTTATTGCTGAAAAATCAAATAGGAAGCTCCTTTAACCGATAGTCCAGTCCCATATTGATATACCACTCATTTAGGCCGGTCCATAGATCTTCACAAAGGAAATAAAATTTTTCTTTGTCTTGCAGCTGCCCTTCCGTGATGAAATTCAAGAGTTTTTTGTATCCTGAAGGAATGGATGCCAGTTCCACAGATTCTTTAAATGTTCTGGCTCTTGCAGTGTAAAATGTCTTATTTGCAAGCCCAATCAGTTTCGCACTTTGCCAGAGCAAATCTCTTGCACCTATATCTAGATAATTTAAGTTGCCACTGCTGTAATTATTTCTTATTTTCGCAATGGTTTCATAAGGCTCCCAGACCATGAACTCTTTCATAATATCTCGCCTATTAGCATCCAATGCTTCAAAAGGAAGGTCTTTAACTTGCTCGAATAAATGGGTGGGATCATGAATCGGAAGGATATGAATAAACACACCAGCCTTAATCGCCCATGAATCGTCCACTTCTTTTGCTTGTTTGATAAATGTACGATGGTCTTTTGTACTGAGTTCGATTTTGAATTTGTCGTAGATAAATTCAAAGCTCTCTAACTGATTGGCAACTTTTGTAATGACATGCAATTCGATGTCTGAAAACGGTCCATCCGTTTTTAAAGCGATAGATCCATAAGCACCGATGGCCAATATGGCATCCCCGTGTGCAACGAGCAGCCTCTCTTTTATCGTGTGTATCATTTCTAACTTTTCTTTTCTCGTCGTTGAAACCGGATAGGCTAGCATGTTGTTGCCTCCATTCTAAATTCTTTCATACACCTTACCCGCAACGAAAAGAACATGCTAAGTCCTCTCGAAAAAAATGGCGTAGTTTCTATAATACTATATCCAAAATTTTCTTTTAACGCTATTTATTTTCCATTAATTTCACGTATAATAAGAATAATCAAATTTCTCGATAAATCGAAGTCCCCCAAGATTTATCTTCCATCGGAAAGGAACTGCTGACATGATAACTAGTCCAATTTGATCACCCCTTCAATAGAAATCATTTAAGAAATGAACTCTTGGGGGAACTTATTTATGAAACTGAATCGAAATTTTAACTTATTGCTGACCGGGCAATCGCTTGCCAACATCGGCGATGTCTTGTACATTGTCAGCATCATTTACATGATTTTCGAATTGACCGGATCAGCCACTGCGGCTGCTTTCGTACCGTTTACCATCACCAGTTCGATGTTCATCTCGAACACCTTAACACCTTTGTTGATGCAACGCTTCAACCTGAAATGGCTGTTGGCAGGTTCGCAGATGGGCAAAACGGTGTTGCTAATCGGACTGGCATTCTTTCTGCCACAACTCTCGCTGGCCAATTTTTACGGACTGTTTCTGGTTATCAGCTTAGTCGCCTTACTGGACGGCTGTGCTAATCCCGTAACCCAATCGCTCATTCCAAATTATGTGAAAAGCGAACAGTTGCTAAAAACAAATGGCCTTACGGAAACTGTTACCCAACTGATCCAGACTGCCATGTGGTTTGTTGGTAGTTCCTTGCTGATTTGGCTCTCTGCAAATGAATTGGTCTGGTTAACAGCCGGCTTGTTTTTGGTCTCGAGTCTGCTATTGAGCTTTTTGGAGAGGGTCGACTTTACGCCATCGAAGGCGCAAGGAAAGTGGAAACAAATTACAGAAGGCTGGCAAACGGTCTCCACTTCGCCTGTACTCAAGCGAATTGTCTGGATAGATGTTCTGGAGACGATAGCTGGGACGGTGTGGATTGCGGCGATTCTCTATGTTTTTGTCAGTGATGCCTTATTGGCAGATGAAAAATGGTGGGGGTTCATCAACGGTGCCTTTTTCTTGGGATTGATCGCTGGCAGCTTGTTCTGTCTGCGGTTTTCAGATTGGATCGAACAAAAGATCAGCCAGTTTATTTTCCTTGGTGCAATCTCCAGCAGCTTGGTCACCATCTTCTTTGGCTTGACGAACCTTCCGATGCTTGCGCTACTTTTTTCCTTTTTGGTTGGAGTTTTTGGTCAGATTAAAAATATTCCGCAACAGACGGTAGTTCAGACAAGTGTTCCCAAAGCACAATTGCCAACCGTATTTACTACACTCGGCGCAATTGGTACCGGAACCTTTGGCATTGCTTCCCTTTTGATGGGTGTTCTGGCAGACGCATTTGGCATTCGCGGGGTATTCATTTTGTCTGGAATTTTATTGAGCATTGTCAGCTTGATTGCTTATAAAGGCAGAGTCTTACTATGGCGAACAGTGTAAGCTTTTAATAGAAGAACTTTACGATCAGCTGGCTGATTTAATGGCTGAAAAACGGCCGCTGACGGAAAATGTCTCTACTTTTTCAGTCGTGGAAGTTCGCGGTGCGAGTGCTACTGAATCCCCTGTTATTGATGAAGAAGACAGGTGGGAATAACCGTTGTATCAGCTTGAATGGACACAGTATTCAATGGAAGATTATGAACAGCTTGATGGCAGCCAAAAATTTTTCGTCCATAAAGCGCTGGACCGAATCAAATTGAGAGGCGTGGAAGCGGGCCAATCCCTTCACGGCAACTTGGCGCAATGCAACAAGCTGAAAAACAAGAAGATGGGCCTGCGGATTATTTTCAGAGAAGCCGAGGCGACCATCCAAATAATTCAGATTGTAGCTATTGGAAAACGCGATAAAGAAAAAATTATAAAATGGCTGAAGAGTGATTAAGCTAATTGAAATGAAGAACAGGTTTTCCCGACTAAAAAGAGTCCGACAAAGCGAACACTTTAGAAGTGCTCGCTTTGCCGGACTCTTATTTTGTTGAACCAGATTATTTTCTATTTTGATGGCTACAACTTCTGATAATCTGATGATACGTAAACTAGACTATCTTTATAAAGTTGGTTTTCTTCTTGTAAAACTGATTCTGATCTACATACATATATGAACCAAGCCTATAGATATTAACTTCTCAGCCCACGGCCTTTTTCGATCAGATACCAATTGAGTCCATAAAGTAAAACCACAAAAATAATCGAAATGAGAACAGAGAATAGGATCGGTACATCGATTACACCAAGGATCCCGAATCGAAATCCAGAAATCATATAAACAATCGGGTTAAACTGTGATACAATCTGCCAAAATGGAGGCAACATCGAGATGGCAAAAAATACACCACCTAAGTAAGTTAATGGCTGAAGAATAAAAGTAGGAACAATAGACACATCGTCAAACGATTTTGCAAAAATGCCGTTTAACAGACCAGCCAAAGAGAACAAAATAGACGTCATTAAAAACGTTAATATGACAATACTCCAAGAATGGACTTGCAACGGAACAAAAAGTAGCGAGATAATCGTGACCAGTACCCCTACCAGAGTACTTCTTCCTAGTCCTCCCATCACAAATCCCCAAATAATAATATGGGTCGGGACGGGAGCGACCAATAGTTCTTCAATATTCTTTTGAAACTTTTGTGAGAAAAATGATGACGATACATTCGAGTAGGAACTGGTAATGACTGACATCATAATCAATCCAGGAACAATAAACTCCATGTACGAAAATCCTTCCATTTCGCCAATCCTTTTGCCAATCAAATTCCCAAAGATGATAAAGTATAAGGAAGTCGTAATAACAGGCGGAACCAATGTTTGGATCCAAATTCTAAGATAACGGTTCGTTTCTTTGACCGCCAAACCTTTTAATGCTACTAAATATAGTTTTAACATGTGAATCCTCCACTACGCAGTTTCTTTTGTAAGTTTTAAAAATAACTCTTCTAATCGATTAGACTTATTACGCATCGACAACACTTTAATCCCTTGTTCGGTCAATTGGTTAAACAGTTCGTTGATTCCTTGATCACGTCCTACTTCCACAGAAAGGGATCCTTCATCCATAAGTTCACTCTTATAGCCTTTAATTACCGGAATTTGTCCTGAAGATTCAATATCTAAAATAATTGTTTCAAACTGAAGCTTAGCAAGCAATGATTTCATACTCGTATCTTCAATCAGCTGCCCCTTTTGAATGATACCAATATTGCGGCATAACATCTCCGCTTCTTCCAAATAATGTGTTGTCAAAATTATCGTCGTACCATTATCATTCAACTCTTTCAGAAACGTCCACATTTCTCGTCTCAATTCAATGTCCACACCCGCCGTCGGCTCATCAAGAATAAGTAGACGCGGTTCATGCATCAAGGCACGTGAGATCATCAGTCGACGTTTCATCCCTCCGGAAAGCATCCGTGCCTGAACATTTTTTTTCTCCCATAAATCAGACTGCTTCAAGTATTTTTCGCTGCGCTCTAATGCTTCCTTCCTTGATACGCCGTAATAACCTGCCTGGTTCACGACAATCTGTTGGACCGTTTCAAAAGGACTGAAGTTAAACTCCTGGGGGACCAGACCAATCTGCAGCTTCGCCTGCATTAACTGTGTGTCCATATCATAGCCGAAGACTTTGACATTTCCTGATGTCTTATTGACAAGGGATGTCACAATCCCGATGGTCGTAGATTTCCCTGCACCGTTAGGACCTAAAAGAGCGTAGAAGTCTCCTTCTTCTACTTTCAAATCGATGCCACGCAAAGCCTCAACGCCGCCAGTATAGACCTTTTTCAAGTCGTTTATTTCTAATGCATATGTCATTCACTTTATCTCCTAACTATCTTTTTATTAGTTGTATTTAACTACCTAATTGCCAGTATGCCACTCCCTCATATTCGTAAAGCTTTGTGTATACATTTTTTAAATGCGCCGGTTGTGAAATTAAGCTAGACAACCGAAAAAGTCATTCGTGGTACCTCACTATGTGTTTTCCGATCAAAGAAAAACTTCAGAGTGATCACGAATGAACCGGTGATGATAGAATCCTACTACCAAATATGCACGTTTCAATCATTGCTGAGTGCCTGAATCGTTCCAGACAGCCAATTTATAATATCATAAAATTCCTGGAATCGGGGCATAAAGCCCTCGACTTTCACAAGTAGTACGAAAGAAACAAGAAACCTTGCGTTTGCTGAAAAATGGTCTTACCGAAGAAAAAATCGCTTATATTCAAGACAAGATGACGCAAGTCTAGACAACAGATTTCATTATCGGTCGTGAAAAAAGCAATCGACTGGTTCATGCGCACGCTCTATCACATGTTCAAAAATCGGATTTTTAATGTAGCGACTCTGCCGATAAAAGGAAAACGGAAATCCCATGGCCACCAGGAACGCCGCGGAAAGCAGGCGTTCAAAAGGAACATTTTCGAAAAAGAATTCGGGCACATTGAAGCGATACCATTGTGTGCGCTCGCTACAAAAGTGCGGTAATCACGCTCGTTGAAAAGCTAAAAAAAGTCATCATCGCCGTGAAACCTGCAGGATAAGGCGTGCCATAGTGAGACCACATTACATCAGTTGTTTCAAGGGATTCCCAGAAATCTGTTCAAGTCCATCACGTTTGATTATAAAAGGAATTCTTCAACTGAAAACCGCTGTGGAACCAACATGACGTCTCAATTTATTTTGCGGATCCCGGCACGCCTTCTAAGCGCGCCTTGAATGAACATTCCAACGGGCTGCTTCGAAAAGACGGCTTGCTAAAGGAAATGGACTTCAACCAGGTGGATCAACTGTTCATTTCATCAATGGCTGACAAGCGGAATCACATCCCACGGAAGTCGCTGAATTACCGCACACCTTTGGAGGCATTTTTGAGTCACTTGAATGGAGTGGACTTGTCTAGCTTATATTGACAAACGGAAAATCAATAAAAATAGTATGAAACTGCATGATTTTAGAAGAAAAATGAAACTTTAATGACAATAAATCAGTATAGTACTTGATCAAAAATTTTGCTGAGGAGGAAATAAAAGGTTAAGTAATAGAGCTTCAGATGCCTCCTACGTTACTCCTTGGGGCGAAGTTGCGAATAAATATGGTTTGCAATTGTACAGATCTAGCACACCAACTCCAATGAATTAATATAAATTATATGAATTTAAACACTCTATTTTGACTAATTTGTGCCCCATTTAATAGACAGTTCATAAAAAAGCAACCTGCAGCTAGGCTGCTATCAGATGATCTCGGTATTGTGCCGAAGTCATCTTTTTTAAATTCCATTGCTTGCGAGTCTGGTTATACTACTCCACGTCATCATCCACGAGCCCTTTTCATTCGGAAAAGCTGGGTGCTTGTTGAAAGTCTACACTATCTTTAGAGTGATCAAAAATTGTTCCATGGGGCCATTGTTGATACAACTGCATTGGCTGGTCATTGATTAGGTCAACCGCATTGCCTCTACCCCAAGATTCGTTTTTGGTGTTCATTGAAAATGATTATACTCATCTAATGTTCTCTCCTATCTAAACTCGCTAAATTTAGTATATGAGGTTTGAAAACAGAAAAAAACCCAAATGAGTCACTTTTTTAAAAGTGTCTACAATTTGGGATTCAGTTCAACATGAGCTATTTTTTTTGTAATCTATTATTGTAAATGGGGCACCTAATCCATTGAGAGTGGCTCGATATTCTCCAGGAGTCAGGTCATAACTTAAATCTTCAATATTAAATACCATTTCAGTTGTATCGCCAGGAGCGTGAGATGTTGCTAGTTCCGTAAAGAATTCTTCTTTCATAGGAACACGAAACCATTTGTCTTCCACTTCTTTTTCAAGAAATACATCAAGACCCGTGGAGTATTCTTCCGTACCTTCATTTGTAAGTACAATCGTTATATTTTCAACTGTCGTTGGGTATTCGCTTTTTTCTGTTTTAATCATTACATCTTTCTCCGATACTGGACGTTCTAAAGGCGCTTCCTCGGTAAGAAGTGATTGATCTTCGGTGACAGAAGACTCTTCAGAAGCCGTTTGCAATTCAGCTTGCTGACAACCTGCTAGAAATAAAAGGAGCATTAGAATACCTAAAGAACCATGTACATACTTTTTCATGATTTTCCTCCTTAAATACTTAAGATTCTGAGTGAAGTATCCTTATTGGAGCAGACGGTTAGAATAAAAAAGTTTCATTTTCTCTATTCTTAAAAACACGCTTATGCGAATAAATAGAAGTGAAAAGCTTATTAGCTCCTTCTCTTCCGATACTTTGCAATATGTAAACTCTTTTTCACTTAAAAACATGACCTTAAAGCTTTAGAATATAGCCTTTTAAATGTATCATTTTTTCTAACAAATTCACATTCCCTTGTAGTATTGCTAACTTCTTTAAAATAGCGTTTCTGAATGTAACTTACTTACTATTATGTTACATTCAAGATGGATATAATCCCTTTCTATTTCAGCTATTTTAATTGATTTAAGAGGAAAGAAAGTATATATTTAAGAAAGTAGGAAAGTTAGATTTTATTAAACTATACGAGATTGGAAGAGGTGTATCGAATGCCAAAACTTCAAGAACGTCCACAAGACAACGGCGTGGCCAAGCATGTCCGTTTGCGGAACAAAGGGCAGATTACGATTCCCAACGAAATACTGGAACAGCTGGAGTTAACCGCGAATACCAATTTGAAAGTGACCGTGGTAGACGGACGGATCGTCCTCATTCCCATGATTGAAATCGCCAAAGACCAGGCTTGGTATTGGACCGAAACGTGGCAGCAAGATGAAAAAGAAGCCCAACAGGAGATCGACAAAGGGCAAACCAGTGGACCATTGGCCGTAGAAGATGCGCTTGCCTGGTTGGACGAAGAGGAATGAAGGTGACCGTTGCTTGTTTGAACTAGAGATCACGAATAAATTCAAGAAATCCTATAAAAAGTTTCACAAGAATGAGCAAAAGGCCGTCAGTGAGGCTCTTAAGCTCTTGGCAGCTGCACCACCCTTTCAATCTTCTTTGAGAACCAAGCGCATTGAAGGGACGAAATCCATTTTTGAAGCCAGTGCCAATATGGATATTCGGATTTCGTGGGAATACGGCCAGGCAGATGAACAAACGCTGATTTTGCGGAACTGCGGTCACCACAACGACTTACTAAGAAACCCTTAAAAGTAATAACTTATGAAGAAAGCCCTCCAGCAATGGAGGGCTTTTGAACGTAACTTAATTGCTAATAAGTTACATTCGTTTTCATATTCCCAGATGGTAAAGATAGAGGTTCTCTTCTTCCAATCTTTCAATCATTGACAGCAGCCTTTTCAATAATTCCAGCACATCATTTCTACAAAATACTAGACGTTCACGCCCGCCTAACACTTTTTTGTTGGAAGAATGGACGAATTCCCCAGTCAGTTCCAGCTTTTCAAGTGAATTCGTAAATAAAGAGAGCCATGCCGTAAAGATACTTTTCATAGTTGCTGCTGACGTTTGATCAAAAAGGGTCACCCCATAATAATTTATTCCTATGTTTTCTTTCGTCATCGATATTGCTGGATTTTTACATGGAATCCAGTTCAAAGAATCGGCTATGTATTGAATCAAATCGTCTGGTATATCTATAGAGTCAATAATGTCTATATTTTGTTCATTGCACTTCATCAATTCTGGATAGGCCACTGTATTGGGCACTAAGAAAAATTCATGTTCTAGGCTCATCTTTAGTCCCTCCTTAAGCTTTCAGTTTCTGGGGTTTTGAATGTAACTTAATTCACAATAAGTTACATTCAAAATCAAGTAATCTTAGTGTTCTTTGTAGAATGTGCTTTACTTGTTTTCCGAACTGCGCATTTTTCTATAAAAACTAGTTATAGAACCCTTTATGTCATTGTGGTGTTCTAGCACTGGGAATTCTTTCAAGACTTCGTCCAGTTCCTTAACTAGTTGATTTAAATAGCTCTGATCTGAATCAAACTCAAAAGTGAGAACGGCACCAGTACCGATTGGATAACAAGTGCGCACTTCCCAATAAATTCCTCCTAGAGAATCTATGACTGCTTTCGCTTCGATAGCATTCTCTATTGAAATCAAGGAGGCCGTTCCCTCTAACTCTTGATTCATGGCAGCTAATTGATCACGAAATTCTTTAAATTCTTCAGTTCTTAAATCCGCAAGAAAATTAACAGAATATCCTGGGATTTCAACCCTTAAGGCCGCCTTAACCCAGTCCCCTTCCCATGAACCGATTGATTCAGGATAAAGTCTTTCCAATATCATAATCTCAACTTTGGTTTCCGAACCTAAAATATCCAGCTTTTTCATAAGGCACCCCCTTTTTTAAAAGCATTGTTTTATTTTTCAGTCCAATAATCTTTTAACTGAATGTAACTTAACTGCACATAAGTTACATTCAAACCCAAGCCTCTAAGCCAACAATTCTACTTGGATTTTTCCGGGAATTCTTTATTATTTCATAGTAGATTTATATCCACTCGATGCCAATCTCAGAAAATAAAATCTTACTTTCGTTAATTCCCTCTTCACTTTCTGATCCAATGGCCTCTATATCATTTTGTTCTAAAGTGATTGTTTCGTTCGGCTATGCAATTTTCAAATGATAGAGTTTCTTCAACAACATCAGTTGCTCTTGCGTAAATTCAAATTCCTCTTCACACGCCTCCAGAGCTTCAGTGACATTCATGGACTGAATATCTAAAATTTCTCCTCCGTTTTTAAGCATTTCATCAAATCGATGGCTGGAGAAAGTTTGTTCTTTCTCTCCCCAAATTGCTGTAGTAATTGAGGGCAGAGTCTTTCCCTTTACATCATCCAGCAAATACTGAAGGGCTTCCTCTTCAGCAAGTTGAAGGACTTTTTTAGGCGCTTGATGAAAATAATCTTCAAAATTCAAACTGTCAGCTAAAACTTCATCATTTCTAAATGCCGCTATAAAGAAGTCAGGATGAAAGGTAATAGTTCCTCTGATTCCTTGACTGTTATTCAAATTATAATTAAAGCCATCCCAAGAATTTTCATGAGCAAGTTCTGGAGCATCAGCGACAAAAATAGCATGAGCGATAGATATGAGAATGGCACCTTCCCATAATTCCTTATACGACCATCCCTGTTCCGCAATTAGATGTGCAGACATTTTGTTTCCCACTTGATTTAATTTTCGAAATTCGATATTCATTTTAACTATACTTAGGAAAAGTATGGAAAACTAGTGTCTTTTTGAAAATATAACCGTTCGTAAAAGTACAGTTTCGCAAACAAAAAGGAGAAAAGATGCGCTACGTACAGCCCCTTCTTTCCTTTTCACTATAAGTAGCTTCCGATAATAAATGATATATAAAATAGTCAGTTAATTTGATTGAACTAAATAAGACTTGATTTTCTAAAGGTAACCGATCGAAATAGTGTTTATCTAAGATTATTCTTTATATGAGTTACTCAACCAGTACAGAATCTTTTTTGGATAAGTTCTTTTGTTGCTTCATATAATCTGCTTTCATCACTCATTTTCCCTTTCAAGAAAGTAAATCTAATAGCTGTCGTTTCTTTTTACTTTATCGCTTCATTTAATGCAATGAAATCTATTCCCTCACTCTATTGTCTTTTACTTTCAGTGCCTTTTCACGCGTTACCAGCTTAATATTTTCATGATGAATTTTTTCATAAACATTGAAAATCCACACTCATCTACAAAAGATTCCAGTAAATGATACTTACTGTCTTCTTCAGCCGTTCTCAGAAGCTGTTCAATATACCAGAGCGAGTCATCAAGTCTGTCTTTAATTTCTGTTGGACTTGAAGTAACAGACCCATGACCTGGAATAAGAACATTAATTCTCTGCTGTTCATGAAGGCTCTTTATTTTTTGAAGAGACTCCTCATAGAACTCGATGTTCTGATGAATGTATGGAATTTCTACATCACTTGAATAATCTCCAATGTCAAAATAAATTATAATTGAATATAACTTTTCAGTCGTGAGTAGAGTTGTTCACTTTACTTAATATATTAATTTAAACACTGTAACTTTTAGTTTAATGGCACCACCGTCGAGCTAGTATACAATTCCAAACCATAATTATTTCTATATTCAACCCAAGGGGTAAAATAAGAAACATCATCTTTTTCAGTATTGCCACCGTGGTGAATACCTACTAAGCTTTGTCCAGAATTAGTCATGTAGTGCCAGGGACCACCACTATCTCCGCCTTGTGAAAGAGAAGTTCCATCGTAACTTGTTACTTCAGTTCCGACAAATTTTTTGGGGGCATAATTTTTTGGTTCAAGAACCATTCTTACATCTGTAATTCTGCCGCAACTATGCCAAGTTTTAAGACCCTCTAAACAAACTGTATCTCCTGCTCTTTGATACATAGAACTCATCAGCTTTTTATCATAATTGTAATTCACTATTCCTTCAGACAACAAACCATTTGTAACGTACCGCTGAAGAGAGCTACTAATTATTCTAATAAGTCCAACATCATATCCACCCTCCATTGAATTTAAATGTACCCTGCCCACAGAGTGAGAGGTATATTGAAAAAAAGTTGCTGTATTAAGACAATGGGCTGCTGTTACAATAAAGTAATCTCCAGCTTGGTTTTGAGCAATTGCACCTAGTGTACACAAGCCACCATCTGAGGTAGTAATTCCAATTCCTGCTCCTAATTTGTTATATGTCTTTACTTTATCAGTGGCCAGACTTTCTGGCACTATAGTAAGTTCATATTCCGGATCTATAATAACATTGATTATATTGCCAAACTTCTTGATGATTTTAGCTTTATCACTCTCACTTATGTCAGAGACTGTTAAATCAATCCTATTATCAATTGAATTGAGTGATGTTTTATATTCACCTGCAAGAATGATTTCACTTTTCATTATATGATTGACTAAATCATCTTGTGCTTTTGTTAAATCGTTATACGAGTATTCTACGATTTTAGTTTTAACTGATTTATTTAGCTTTTTTTCAATTTTCTCTTGCATTTTAATAATTTTACGTTCAGCTTTTGGAGTGGATTCTTTTAAAGTTCCCGATGTACCTACAACATCTTTTTTAATATGAAAAATGGGATTTTTCTGTTCATTAAGGTAGTAATTTCCTTCATTATTAAAATCCTCTTCAGTAATATTTAGTTCTAAAAGAGCTTCTTGAAATGCACTCTTAACAACTGATTGTTTAGTGTACATTTCTTCTACTGACATTTCGTTTAGATTACTAGCCTCAGTATTAGTTGCCATTACTATCGATAAAATAAAAGCAAAAATTAAAGGTACCTTGATTCTTCTCACTTTAATCACTCCTTTTCAATATATTTAAATTATAAACATTTTTTTACAAATATTATATAATTAAAATGTAATTCAATTGCGAATTTTCAAATATTTTTTATGAGTTACACTAAAGATTTGGTAAAAGGATTATAATAATTAATGAGAGAGGAGGAGGCATATTATGAGAACTAAAAGTTTAAAGGCATTTTCTATTTTAGTATTCTTACTACTGACATTATGGGGCTGTACTGATAAATCTTCCTCAACAAACTATAATGACCTAAATTCTAGTGATCAAAAGGGAGATTTCAAAGTAGAAGTTTTTTCCAAAGACAATGATAAGAAAAGTATATATGCGACCTTAACGTATATTGGCGAAGAAGAAGAGGTTTCAATTCTTCACGGGGGGAATGAAGCACTTTACTTTTTAATATTCAAAAATGAGGAGTTACTTAATCCTGGTTCTCGAACCGATCAGGGGACTAAAGCAATACTCAAACAAAATGAACCACTAATTATTAACCTAGATAAAAGTTATCAAGATTTGTTGAAATCTGGTGATTACCAAATAGTTGCTATCGCAGATATGAGCTATGATACGCCTGAAAGCACACAATATAGAATCCCCGTATCTACCAACTTTTCAATCAATTGAAAATCGATTACTAATTTTCTGTTTTAATTATCCTAAAAGCAAACAAAAAACATTCATATCTAGACTGACATAGCGATTTGAGACAACTATAAAAAACCTTCAGTAGGCTGCTTGCGCCCATATTCGTTGAGGGCCAAGAAGATCTATTTATTTCATAGCTCTGTATCTTCATATCTTTCATACGGGTGTGCTAATAAACTTGGAATTTCCTCTACAGCAAAACAATCTTCAGCTTCTTTGAAGGCTGAGAGGGCTTTTTGGAAAGCATTTTCTCCTTTATCAAACTTGGATGTCGCTACTCCTAATTCCCCATCCCTCTATACGCACAGCCTTGGGCTACCAAACTTTTCGATAAGACCGCATATTCCAGTGATTGGTCCAATAGGATGTTACCTTCCGCGTATTTCTTCTCTTTTATAGCAATGGAACCCCGTTCGTAAAAGTACACTTTTCCGAACGAATATCAAAAGTCTTATGATTTAATACTTCTAGTTTTTTTAGATGAAGTAAAAAGACTTTTAAAAGTCTTTTAAAAAGTATATAATGAAACTAACTTAAAGGAGTGGATAGAAATGGCGATGAGAATACTCGATATCCCTACAACTTCGATTTCGAATGTCAAACGGTCACCCATGGAAGCTTTTCAGAAGGCCGATCAAGAAGCTGCTGGCGTGTATGTCTTCAACCGTGAAAAAGTTGCCGGTGTGATGCTTACCCAAAAACAATACGAGTCCTTGAACAGAGAAATAGAAGAACTTTACGATCAACTGGCTGATTTGATGGCTGAAAAACGGCTGCTGACAGAAAATGTCTCTACTTTTACAGACGTAGAAGTCCGCGGAGCCATCGCAACTGCCCCCCCTGTCATTGATGAAGAAGACGGGTGGGAATAACCGTTGTATCAGCTTGAATGGACACAGTATTCAATGGAAGATTATGAACAGCTGGATGGCAGCCAAAAGATTTTCGTCCATAAAGCGCTGGACCGAATCAAATTGAGAGGCATGGAAGCCGGCCAATCCCTTCATGGCGATTTGGCGCAATGCAACAAGCTGAAAAACAAGAAGATGGGCCTGCGGATTATTTTCAGAGAAGCCGAGGGAACCATCCAAGTGATTCAGATTGTAGCCATTGGGAAACGCGATAAAGAGAAGATTTATAAGATGGCTGAAGAGCGATTAAGCTAACTTAAATGAAGAACAGGTTTCTCCTACTAAAAAGAGTCCGGCATGTCGGCACTTCTAAAGTGCTCGCTTTGCCGGACTCTTATTTTGTTGAACCAGGTTATTCTCTAATTTGATGAAAACAACTTCCGATAATCCGGTATATGTAAACTTCTTCACTTTTTTATTTTAGATTCTTTTCCCCATTGCTGTTGATTGCGTTTGATAGCCCAGTTTTTTATAAAGTTTATAAGCATTAGGATTTTTGCCAAAAACATTTAATCCCATAGAGGTAATCCCATCACTTTTCATGTTTTCTTCTAATTCTTTCAATACCAAGGTAGCGAATCCTTTCTTTCTAAACTCTTCATGGATTAAAATATGATAGATATAAACTTTGTTACTTTCGGATTGGATATTGTACCAAATCACCCCGATTTTTTTATCTTCTTCGGTTGAATAAATAGTGTAAACTAACTGGCCTTCTGTGTCTTGTTTGTTTGGAAGTAGTTGTTTCATTAAATCTTTTGATTCTTCCATCGCCTTTTCTAATGGAATTATATAGTTTTCAGATAAGTCTTTGGCGTAGTCAGGTATAAAATATGCCAAGTAACGATCAAATTCTTCCTCTGTCATTTGTCGTAGTTTTGTTTTCATAATAGTCACTCCTCACATTTTTTAAAAATTCTAGAACATTCCATACTTCATTTCATCCCAATTAATTATACCATTATTTCCCTATCGTTTGTTTTGTCATTCCTCTAGCTCATTCTCAAAGAAAAACAGCTTATAGAAATAAAGCGCTCGTGAAAGTTCAATTTTCAAAGTAAAAAGAGACTCAGATTTGAGCCTCTTCTTCCGATAAGATGTCATATGTAAACTCATCAATTGAAATTCCAAGTCTGTAGTTTTATGAAACAGTATTTCGTAGGTGATATTTAATTTTTATAAATCCTACTCTTAAACTCCCTAGCCATCGTTACTAGTACTTGTTTGAACTTGTTTTCTGTCCAACTTTCCAACGGGTGAATAAGGCAGCTCCTCAACAAAAGCGATTTCACGTGGGATTTGAAATTCTGCCACACGTGTGCGTAACCAGCTCAAAAGTGCTTCTTCAGTCATTTTTTCACCTTGATACAACTGGACGAATGCTTTCAGAATTTGACCAGCGTAGACATCCTCGACTCCGATTACAGCAACATCTTCTACACTCGGATGGTTGGTCAAAGCAACTTCAATTTCTAGCGGATAGATATTGTTACCGGCTGAAATGATCAAGTCGTCTGTTCGCCCACACAGGAAATAATAGCCGTTCTCGTCTCGGTATCCGATATCGCCTGTTTGAATCCAGCGGCTTGGGCTGTTCTTCATCGACCACTTGTTCCGAATACAAAATTGACCGATGCTGCCTGGTCCAACTTCTTTTCCTTTCTCTACCACCTGCAATTGGCCTCCGGCGATCACTTTTCCGAGGGTGTTAGCATGATAGTTTAAATCTTCAGGTGCAGCAATGATATTCAAACCTGCTTCCGAAGTTCCGTACAAGTTGTATAAGACATCCCCCAGAAGCTGGTTCACTTCCTTCACCAATACCGGATTGAGTTTCGCACCTCCAGATGCAATGCATGCTAAGGAACCGAGGGCTTCTTTATCATGCTTCAACATTTTGTGAATCATCAGCGGTACCACCGTTACCACTTCTACTTGATGCTGCCAAATGAGGGCGCAGGCTCCTTTCGCATCAAAGCTCTCCTGAATGACAACTTTCTTTCCCAAAGCAAGAAATGATAACAGCACAGCGATGCCGTAGCCATGGTAGATTGGCGTCGCAATATAGGCGGTGCTGTATTTTTGTAGCTTCAGGCGGTTTAGTAAAGCGGCAAAAGGATCAAGGAAATTAAAGAGAGATGGCCTGTGAATCACTTGTTTTGGCTTTCCAGTGGTCCCCCCTGTCAACAACACGATCTTTCCGCTGGAAGAGGGCGTCAGTTTTTGTTTTCTATGCAGGGACAAATCTGGCAGCGTGCTAATTGCTTCATTTTTTTCATGATAACTTCCGATTTTCGGATTCCGATAAGGAGACCTTTCAATAAACCCGCTGAACTCATTGTCATAAACCAAAAAGTCGAAGTTATGCTCTTTCACAAGCCGATTAAACTGCAATTGACTCATAGAACTATTTAGCAGGTATAAATCTGCTCCCAGGCGTGAAGCAGCAAAAATGCCCTGCACTAATGACGCGTGGTTTTTACACAAAAATGCCACTTTCTGCCCTTTCCCAATCCCATACCGGTCTTTCAGAAAATGAGCGAGATTTTCACAGCGTTTCTGCAGTTCCTGATAACTAAGTGTTTCACGGCTATCCACCAAAGCGGTTTTCTCATCTCCCGTTTTTTCCGTTAACGTAAATAAAAGCATCAAATTGATACCGTTTTGATGAATTGCGAATCCCAAACGGCATAACTTTGACAGTGAAAGAAAATCGAGCAGCGACAATATTTTCAGCAAATTAAACACTGTCTCTTTCACGCTCCTTTTTCTTTATTAATTTGGGGATGATAAACGACAATGGTGCTCTGAAAATGACCGAAGCCCCTTGTCCGAAAATCAGCCACCAGGGTTTATAAACTTTTCTTTTCGTATACAAAGCGCGTCCTATAATTTCAGCGACGTGGACAGGCGACATGGCCGATGAAGTCTGATAAGCAATAGTCGGTTCGATCATCGGTGTTTTCACCAGTGGCAGATAAATTGAGGTCGTGGAAATGTTTTTGATTTTCAGTTCTGGCTCTGCCGAGCGCAGCCACGTATCAAAAGCGGTTTTCGACGCCTGGTAGGCAGCCCAGTAAGGGATAGGAAGCAGCAAAGCATTGATGGTGGAGACATTAATGATATGCCCGTTCTTTTTCTCAAGCACTGGAATGAGCGACAGCAATAACTGTACCGGGGCAAAATAATTAAGCGCCATGGTACGCGTAAAGTCGTGGTACCGGTCCAACGACTGGGCAAGTGGACGATTAATGGAAATCCCGGCATTGCTCACGACGACATCCAATCCATCCGACAATTGATGAAGAAATGCCAGCAATCTCTTTAATTCCTCTTCATTTCGCAAATCTACAGGGAATACCGTTACACTGGCTGAAGCCTTTTCGATTTCCACTTTCATGACGTTCATACTTTCTTCTCTGCGGGCCACCAGAATCAGATGTGCAGTAGTGTCCGCCAATAGATAGGCGAGCTCTTTTCCGATTCCTGAACTCGCTCCGGTTATCAAGACGGTCTTTCCATTCACTTCATCCCTCAATTTCTCGAAATTGAAGGATGAAGTGAAAAATAAGGCTCTCTCCAATAAAGTATAGTTATGCATTTAGCCAGCCCCTTTTTATAAAATGGCGTATGATTATCAAGAACTTTCCGACTCTTCTTTTTATAAATTTTACCATTTAAATTCATTATTGGAATAGGTTAAAGATCTAAAGTAGAATTAATTTTAAGGGCTGGATTGCCGTTTAAACAGTTTTTAAAAAGTATAAGTTTACAGATAGAAAGGGAGAAAAGTTAAGCTTCGATTAGCCTCTTCTCTCCCTTCGTATTCCTGCAACTTCCGATAACTCATGATATGTAAACTTCCAAACTATTTCTCTTTGTAGAAGTTCAATATTTCAGCATACAGTTCTTCTAGAGAAAGTGAGCCATCAAGCTTTAGAATAGGGCTCTTTGATACTTCCATTTGATAGGCATAGTCCGCATATGTAAATAGCATATTGCTATCCTTTGCTGTTAAATAGGTTTTACACCACTCCAAAAAGTCATTTGTATCTTCACCTTTTTCATTTTGCCAGAATCGACTATTTCGATCAGTTTCCCTTCTATGTAATCTATTCATTCGATCTTTCTCATCAAGAAAAAGGAATACTAATAAATCTCTGTTGCTAAAACCAGCTGGACACCATGAAAAAATAGAACCCGAAACAACATATTCTTTATGAGTTCCTATATCTTTTTCGTACATTTTCTTCCGTTCCTCTATTGAAAAAGTTTCTGTAAAAGAGTGATCTTTCCAAAGATAATTATCTGTGTCAATCCACTTTACTTTTTCTTTTTCACTGATAAATTTCCCCAACGTACTCTTGCCAGTACCAGAACCCCCGATAATCTGAACTTTCATGGTCGCAGTCCTCCTAATTTTATGTGGCTTCTCTCGACATACTATTAAAACAATAAACTAAACATCAGAAATTTCGTATTTTTTAATCTTACCTTATGTCGTTCCGAAACGTAGAAAGAAAATCTTATTATTTTCAAACCGTTCTTGAAAGTATACTTATCCAGTCAAAAAAGAAGAAACTCCTGCTAGAGCTTCTTCCCTTCCGATAAGGTGTCATATGTTAACTAAAAAATAAATACCGTGAAAATTGCACTTTTTCCTTGAACCTTACGTAGGGTAATGTTTTATAGTAAAACTAGCTTACTTTTGTAAAGGGGGAAATCGTTGTGCAAAATGCCATTGTTAAGGCATTAATTAATGAAGAACAGATTCGTCTATATTTTATTGATAATACCCAGCTACTTCGCGATATCTTTGCCTTAAACCAAGAACTGCCTGAATCTCTTAAACTGATGTTGGGCGAAACGGTATCAGCGATGAGCATACTCTCTGGTACACTCAAAGGGAATCAGCGAATAAGCCTGCAGGTAACGTTGAGTAACCCTCGTTATAAAATTTTTGCGGAAGCCGAAGCGAATGGAAATGTCAGAGGTTACCTGAACGAGGAACTTTTGAGATCTTCTGAAATAGAAGAAAAGTCGATGCAAGAGTTGATTGGACCTTCTGGGATGATCCGTGTCATAAAAGGTTCTGAGATGAATCAATTCACCAGCATTACCGATATGCCAAATCAACATATCACAAAGGATATCGCCAACTATTTTTTGCAGAGTGATCAGACGCCAACCTATCTTTATTCCGATATTCAGTTGGATAATGGAGCTTTCCTTCTTTCCAGCCATACACTATATGCACAACTACTTCCCGGTGCACCACCACAACTGCTTTCAGAAGTGAAAATGATTGTAAAAGCCAATCCGGATATTTTCAGTAAACTAAACGCTGAAGAAGCGAGTGACAGCGAAGAAGTGTTAACCGAGTTATTTGGGGATGCAAAAATTATCGGCCATAGCTCCAGTCAATTTTTCTGCGGGTGCAGTAAAGAAATGTTCTATGGCATGCTTTATTCATTGAGTGAAGAGGAAATCAAACGGTGCATTGAACAAAATAAAGACATTGAAGCTTTTTGCCATATTTGCGGGAAAACCTACACATTTGGGCAAAAGGAGATGCAGCAACTCTTCTAACTTCCAATTTCTTGTTTTTAGTTGGTGAATAGAAATGTTGTTAAATGGAGGCTAAGCGAATGAAGGAACATTGGAAAGTCGGAGAAGTTGCAGAATTGGCGAGTTTAACGATTCGAACTTTACGCTATTACGATCAAATCTGTTTATTTTCACCTTCTCAGTATACGGAGTCAGGGCATCGGCTTTACACGAAAGCAGATTTGGTACGTCTTCAGCCAATTTTGTCCTTAAAGCAAATGGGAATGTCGTTAGAAGAAATACAACTTCTGTTGTCTAATCCGGAGGAACAAACCGTTGCGGAGATTTTGCAAACTCAAATTTCTCGAGTCAAAAAAGAGATAGAGGTTCAGCAAAAACTAGTAGCCGAGTTGGAAAATGCGTTATCGGCTGCACACAGCAATCGGACCCTCTCGATTTCAGAACTTACTAAATTAATGGAGGCGCTGAAAATGAATAAGGAAAAATACTTTTCGAAGCAGCAATTGGATACCATGGAAAGCCGATATGAAAATGCCGACAAACAACTTTTAAAGCAGGCAGAGCAAGAATTTAACGGTCTTATCAAGGAAATTCGTTTGGAAAAAGAAAAAGGCACTTCTCCTTCCGACGAAAAAGTACAAGATTTAGCGAAAAAATGGAATGACATCGTGAATGCCTTTTCCGAAGACGATAGGACTTTCCGTAAGCAAGCCGAACATTTCCACGCCGAAAACCCGGGGAACGAACTGCAATATGAAATAGATGGCGATCTATACCAATTTATCAATCAAGCATTGAATCATAAGTGATTTTATATAAAAGGAAGAGGAAAAGCTGATAAGTTGGATTTCCTCTTCCTTTCTTGTATTTGTTTTTAGAGACTACCGATAAGTTTTGATATGTAAACTCACTATGTTCTCGACTAATTAATTATATAGCTGTGGAACTAGTTCAAGTTACTTACCGTCTCTCAATTTCCATTAAAAGAAGGCGGTATATCAGTTAGATTAATAGAATAAATTAAATTATCGGTCCACTCACCAAATTCAAAAATAAATCCTTCTCTTTTACATTCAAACTTCATCCCAGCACTCTCTGCTAATTTCATGGAAGCCGTATTATCAACGTTAATATGCGCTTCAATCCGATGAAATCCTAAATCTTTCTGCGCGATACGAAGAGCTGCTTTGACAGCTTCCTTGCCATAACCCATTCTCCAGTGCTGATTATGGATCGTATAGCCAATCCGGCCCCATTGGAAATCCATTCTTTCCAGTGTAGAAAAATCGATCATCCCGATGTGTCTATTGTCGGATTTACGGAATACCCCAAAAATATAAGCAATATCGTTTACAGCCTGCTCACGATGTTTCACAATCAGCTTCACAAACCATTCTTCTGTACATTCGCTCATGTCCATTTTTCCATCATCGTGTCTGTGTTGAGACGGATTTCGACATTCAAACTCCGTCAACCAATTTTGATAATCTTCTTTTTTAAGCATTCGTACTATTAATCTCTCTGTTTCTAATTGAATCTCAAAGTTGGCTTCTTTTGATATCAAGATTTCATCCCCTTATTTCATTTTAAAAATCGTGATTTGTAAATTAATTTGGGTTTACATTTCTCTTGTGAAAAAGGAATATTGATTCTTTTTACATCGAAGTGATTATACCACTTGCTCTCTTGATGCCTCAGTTAGTGGTCGAGCTGACTTTGAAAAAATCATTGAAAAGTAAAATCTTCTCAAAAGTACTATTTCACGAACAAGAAAGAAAAGATGTGCTAGTTACAGGCTATTTCTCCTTTGCAATACCAGTAGCTTCCGATAAGCTACGATATGTAAACCTAGATCTTTTGAGATTCAAGTTTTAAAACATTGTAAAACAGCATTCTAAATGTATCATTTTTTCTAATAAAATTAGTTCGGAATGATTTTCTGGTGAAGCCAGTAGAATCAAGTTTTTGAATGTAATTTAATTACCATTAAGTTACATTCAGAATTCACATTACTTACAGATTTTATTCATTGCTAATTACGCCATATCGTTGCTCTTTGCCCATCCATTGGCTAACATCACGCCAGTGGAGCTCTTTAGCGCAGATCCAGCTTATAGGATGAAGAAACGGGTGATTAATTTGCCATTCTTCATCCTCTGCCCAATAGAATTGTCCTTTTTCTAGTACTAGTTTTGCTCCATAGATGATTGAATCCTGGTCTTCTAAACGTGGTTGTATATGAAAGTGAGTGACCCCTTTAAAGAGCAATTCGATGGCCGAGGGATATCGGTCTTGTCTTTGGAATAAAATACGGACGCATGTATCTAGATTGACCGACATACTCATGGAGAGGCCTTCATCAACGAAAGTCTCCGTCGACATATAAAGTTCTTTCAAGCAGCTGTCGTGAAATCCTCCGAAGAGATCCATGAAAATTTCAATGTCTGTAGAGCTATTAATCTTATTCCAATTCACTACATCCCATCCTTTTTAGCAGCATGATTAATTACCGTGTGAATACTCATTTTCTAATGTTTTGAATGTAACTTAATTCACATTATGTTACATTCGAAAATTAATAGTTAGTTAAACAAGCTCTGTATTTTTATAACAACTTCCTTTGGTCTAACATCAATAGAGCCCAGTTCATCTATGTCAATCCATACGGGCAAATATATTCCTCTGTTCCTATTTTCATCGATGTATTCTTCACCTTGCCCAGTCCCAAATGTTCCTCCTGTTATTTCCGAAAGAAAGAAATATTGAATTCCATTGAAATTTACTTTGGCAATACATTCTTGAATAGTAACTTCAATGCCAACTTCCTCCAAAGCTTCTCTTTTTGCTCCGATCTCGGGTGTTTCGCCTTCTTCAATTCCACCGCCAGGAAAAACATAATAAATTGAATCCTCTCTAACTCTTTTAATAAGGCCGACTTTATTATTTTGAATAAGCACTACTGATCCTCTGTCTCTCATAATTCCTCCCTTTATTCTCTTTTATTATTTTATTGCGATTAAATTCACTTTAATTAAATCTGAATGTAACTTAACTGCACATAAGTTACATTCAGATCCTAGTATGTTTAAGAAAAACGCATCCGATTAGCTAAAAAAGAATTGGTATATAACATATCCGAGAAAAAGCATTAAAATTAACAATCCCATTCCTTTCCATCCCATGTCTCCAGCAACATCATTAATATTACCAACGCCCATTCCTCTATCGAGTCCATCGCGCAAAGAACCTGTAGGATTATTCTTCAATTCATTTTGTCTTAGGCGTTCTCTTTTTTCTTGTGATGTTTCTTTTGAATCCATTATTAAGTCCACTCCTCAATTAATTAATAATTCTTTTAATTAGCATTATTATGTCACACTTTTTTCTTTTATCATAATAACAAGGGAATAATTGGAATTACATTTCAAGCTTATTTAATCCGCAAAACCGTTCGTAAAAGTACACTTTTACGAACACTCTAAAAACAGCATAAAAACTAAAAAAAGAACGTTCGTAAACGTATCTAGACACTTTACGAACGTTCATATTTTACATATACGTTTACGAACGCTTTTCTTAGTCCCATTCCTATTAGCGTCTATATTCCGTTAACACTAAAGTTAAAATAGTAATTCGTTCCTTACATATTCACATCTCACTCAGATGTACGGTTTTCTTGATAAGAAAGTGTATCCCAGAATGAGATGTCCGCATCTGCAATAGAATCATCCGCAATTGCACGAACTGTTGCATCGAGTGTCGTGATGGTTTGTTTAATTAGATAGCCATTGCTCTTTTGTCCCAGAACATACGACTCGTAAGAATGATCCGACATGCCGCGCATCTCGAATAACAGGGTAGAAATTCCATACTCGACTGCAATGCCATTTCGACTAATGGTTTCTGCATTTCCGCCTCTGTACTTGCCTAAATGGCCCCATCCTTTTGAATCGATAGCATCGAATACTACAGCTCCCAGCTGCTTGGATTTAAGAAGTACATCCGGGTCAACGTTCGGTGTTGTCGGGTACAAAATAGAACCGGATACCAGTTCTTTATCTCGCTCACTTTGAGTACCTTGATGATGCAAATCAATCATGTAATCAATATCATATTTTCTCATCACATTTTCGTGGAAGGCTTTTGTTTCAGGTTGAATTTTGGTAATGTGATCACGGTTCAAATCAATGCCGTCCGCGTTATAGCGTGTGAGATTCCGCTCTCCTTTCGCTATGTAATCATCTAATGAAAAGTTCACATCTCCCATGGCACCATCTGGATTGAGCATTGGCACGATTAACATATTGACGCCATCTGTTACCCCTTTCATCTTGCCTGTTCCAAGGTGTTTGATAAATTCAAGCGCGCCTTCTGTTGTCAATTGTTCGTTGCCATGTTGTTGAGTGAGAAAAAGAATGGTTGGATTTTCAGGATTTGTCACATACTTAACTAAGTACAAATCACGCCTTTTAATACTTTGTCCAATTACTTCAAGTTCCATATTTTTTTGTTTGGCTTCTTGTGTTTTTAAAAAATCCGCCATTTCATCATATGTTGTTAGTATGGATGTGTTGATGGTTTCGTTGCCACCATAAGCTGGTCCATTCCCCACTGCTCCGACAACGGGCGACATAAAAGGAGAAGCGCTCAAAACCATCGCTCCGGCAATTGTTAATGTCATCATTTTTTTGCGAATCATCTTCTTGTTAGCTGTTTTCGTCACATTCATTTTCTTCATCCATTTTCCACCCCTATGATTTTTTTAGAAACGGTCTTAAGAAAAACAATTCAGCTCCATCTGTAGCCTCCGCTCCAAAGTATTTCGTCACACTAAGTTCTTCCTTCTTTATTGATTGAAATCCTTTAATTGATTTTAAAATGAACAAATGGAATCAGTATATTTTAAATTAACAGTCTATTAGTCGTGCTGAACACTATAACTTTCTTCTTAGCATCAAAAAACCACTTCCTTTATTGGAAGTGGTTATGGTCTTCTGTCAAGAAAGTGGACACGGAAATACTGTTCTTTTTCTTCCAGAACCCGATCGCACTCTGTTTGATCGGACGGTCATGAGAAGCAGTTCAAAAGCGAACTGCTTCTCATGACCGGCAAACTGTTACGAAACTAATCGTTCTGAGGTTAGAGCCTCGTGCTTTTTTTCATAGTTTTCAGGTGACAAGTAGCCAAGTGTGGCGTGCCGTCTCCGCAAGTTATAAAAGTCATCGATGTAATGACTGATGGCCTCTCGGGCGTCTCCCCGTGTTCGGAACCGGTGGCGGTAAATCAGCTCTTTCTTAATGGTGGCGTGAAACGATTCAATGCAGGCATTGTCATAGGGATCTCCCTTACGGCTCATACTGATTTGAAATTCCCCTTTTTTCAAGCACTTGATGTATTCATCGGAACAGTACTGGGAGCCGCGGTCGGAGTGGTGGATCGGTTCACCAACGGGATTCCGCAAAAGCAGCGCGTCCTGTAGCGCCCCAAGTGGCAGTTCGGTCTTCATTGTGACGTCCAGATTCCAGCCAACAATCTTACGCGAGAACAGATCCATCACACTCGCCAGATACAACCATCCTTCTAGCGTCCAGATATACGTGATATCGGTAACCCAGACCGTATTGGGTTTGTCGACATCGAACTTGCGCTCGAGCAGATTCGGGTAGATAAACTGGCTATGATTAGAATCGGTCGTTGTCATGAACTGTTTTGTCGGCAGTGCAGAGAGTCCCAACTCGTTCATGTAACGCCCCACGGTTCGTTCGCATATGGAATATCCCTGCGCCTTGAGATCCTCAAGGATGCGCGGGCTCCCGTAAGTGCCATAGCTCTCATGATACGATTGAGCAATTTTTTGGAGAAGCTCTTCCCGCAGCATCTGCCGTTCAGTTCGATTCGCTGCGATCAGCTGAGTCCGCCATTTATAGAAACCACCTCTGGATACGCCAAGTAGCCTGCACATCTTCAACACGTCGTATTCGTTCCGGTGCTCTTCGATGAACGAATAAATTACGTGCGGCTTTTCATGAAGACATGCATGGCCTTTTTTAAAATCTCTACTTCGTCATCTCGTTCTTTCAGCTGATTTTCCGTCTCACGCAACTTCTTCTCCATTTCTGAGAAAGTGACGCGCGGCTCACCCGTTGGATTCGCCAAACGGTCCTGCTTTTCCCGGTATTCTCTCGCCCATTGCCGCACCGTTGTCGCACTCACACCAACTTCATAAGCCAGGTCGGTGGCTTTCCGCCCTTCCTCAATATGGAGCTTGGCAACATATTCCTTGTATTCGGTCGTTTTGTGTTTGCCCATGTTTGACACGTCCTTTTCTTGGTACTTTCAGTATGTCGAAAACCGAGTAGTCGTGTCCACTTTTAAGTCTAAACCCAGTTAGAATATAAAATGTATTTATTATTGATCTGTTACTATAGAAAAGTCAGTTTGTCTACGTCTTTTCATTTCTTCAGCAATCAATTCAAAGGTTTTGAGTTTGTCCTTAAAATCGTACGTTGCTGAAACTAGCATGACTTCGTCTGCTTCGTATTCTGAAGCTACTGTTTCGAGTTGGTCTACAACGTGCTGCGACGTGCCCACTACCATGCGACGACGATTTTCAGCGACTAATTGCTTTTCGAATTTCGAGTATGGATAAGCACTTGCTTTTTCAGGTGGCGGTGTGCCGTTTGAGGGCATCCCTTGCGCACTCATGGATAATGATAAATCTAAAGAAGAGGCGATCCACTCTGTTAGTTCAGGTGTTTCTTGGCAGACTACAAAAATGGCAATACCGACATAAGGATTACTGCCATCAATTGACTTAAACTGTTTTCGGTATTCTTTCGTGAAGGTTTGGCCGCCTTCTCCATTGATAAAGTGAGCAAACATATAAGGCAATCCTTTTTCAGCTGCTAGCCGTGCTGAATTTTCACTAGATCCTAAAATCCAGATGGGTGGCGCATTTACCGTAACCGGCGTTGCTTTCATGCCAAAGTATGGATGGTCTTCTGGAATAGCATCGTTTAAGTACATACACAGCTCGTCTATTTGTTTAGGAAATAGACTACTGTCTCGCTTTTTTCCTTCATCTAATGCATAAGAAGCACGTGGCATACCACCAGGTGCTCGTCCCATTCCTGCATCGATTCTTCCAGGATATAAGGCTTCCAGCAATTTGAAGTTTTCCGCAATTTTAAAAGCAGCATAATGTGGCAGCATGACGCCACCAGAACCTAGCCGTATTGTTTGAGTCACAGCTCCTAGATGCGCAATCAGCACTTCTGGAGAAGATCCGGCTAGCGTTGTTGCATCATGATGCTCAGACACCCAAAAGCGTGTATAACCCCACTTTTCAGCTTGTTGTGCAAGAATGGCGGTATGCTTTAATGCCTCCTGCGGTGTGCTACCTTCTGAAATTGGTGATTGGTCTAATAGGCTATACTTTAATGCCATAAAAATTCTCTCCTTTACAAAAAAACAGCTTATTCTTCAACCAAGTAACCGACAGAGCGCAAAACTGTATGAATAAACGCCTGCGCTGCTAGAAAGACTTCTTCTTTTTCAGGTTCTTGGAAAATATCGTGATAGCAAAATTTCCATTCTTTGTAGCTGAATTCGTTTAGTTGTTGCTTTAGTAACCATTGACGAGCTACTTCTTTCTCAACAATTAAATCTCGCTCTGCTGTATACAAACAAGTCGGAATCTGCGGATACCTGTCAATACTTGCAGCCGTTTCTTTCATATAACTCTGCAATTCTTTATACCAACTTGCAGTAATAACCGTTTGATACCGCTTGCTTTCGGTTTCTTGACTATAAGAAAAACGATCGCGTGTCAGGTGGCGTAATTCGATGCCATGATCCACCTTTCTGCGGCCAGTCAATTGCGCAACTCCTGGAAATGCGTTTGGCACTTTCGGTGGCAATTTTTTTAACTGCAACCAAGGCGACGTAAAAATAACTCCGGCTACATTGAATTTCCGGTTCCCTAAGACATTCATCGCAATAGTTGCGCCCAGTCCATGGGCAATGACAAATACTGGCAACTCATTTTCTGACGACAGTCTCAGCAACTCATTTACTGCCTGTTCGTAGTCATCAAACGATTCTCGGTGAACTTTGTCCGCTCCCGCATTTTTGCCATGGCCCGGTAAATCTCCTGTATATACGTCAAATCCTGCCGATCGCCATTTTTCAATTTGCCATGCATAGCGCAGGTGTTGTTCATACGCACTATGTATAAACACAACTACTGCCTTTGCTGATCCTTCAGCCTGCCATTTCCACATAATCCAACTTCCTTTCCCTGCTGATTAATTCTCGATGTTGTCTGTTAATTTGACGTTTTGATTTGATTTGTTACGATTAAGAATATCTTATCTTGTTTAAAGGAGCTTTGCTATGATTTATCCATTTAAAGACAAATTCCCTAAAATCGATCCATCTGTTTTCATTGCAGACTACGTCACAATTTCTGGTGATGTGACAATTGGCACAGACTCTTCTGTGTGGTTTAATACGGTGATTCGCGGGGATGTCTCTCCGACGATTATTGGCGATAAAGTCAACATTCAAGACCTCTGCATGCTTCATCAAAGCCCGGGTAAAACCTTGCTTCTTGAAGATGACGTGACTATTGGCCATCAAGTTACACTTCACAGTTGCATTGTTCGTAAAGGTGCTCTCGTCGGCATGGGTTCGATTATTCTCGACGGCGCGGAAATTGGAGAAGGCGCATTTATTGGTGCGGGTAGTCTCGTACCGCCTGGAAAAGTTATCCCTCCTGGCATGCTAGCACTCGGACGCCCCGCGAAAGTCGTCCGCGAACTTCGTGAAGACGATAAAGAAGATATGGAACGTATTGTTCGAGAGTATGCAGAAAAAGCAGCTTATTATAAATCACTCCAAAAAAAGTAACAAAACGAAAAGGACGACCGGGCATCACTGCCTAGTCGTCCTTTTCGTTTTGTTAACTTATACGCCAGCTTGTTCTTTTAAGATCGCTGCTTTGTCTGTACGTTCCCATGGCAAATCAACATCGGTACGGCCAAAATGTCCGTAAGCTGCCGTTTGCTTGTAGATTGGGCGACGTAGATCCAACATTTTAATGATGCCAGCAGGACGCAAGTCAAAGTTTGCACGTACCAAATCATCTAATGTGTCTTCATCAACGATGCCTGTTCCAAACATATCAAATGCGATCGATACAGGATGTGCTACACCAATTGCATAAGCTAACTGAACTTCGCATTTATCTGCAAGGCCAGCTGCGACAATATTTTTTGCAACATAACGCGCCGCATAAGCCGCTGAACGGTCTACTTTTGTTGCGTCTTTTCCTGAGAATGCGCCGCCACCGTGACGCGCATAGCCACCGTATGTATCTACGATGATTTTACGTCCAGTTAAACCTGCATCTCCTTGAGGTCCACCGATAACAAAACGGCCAGTTGGGTTGATAAAATATTTTGTTTCTTCATCGATCCACTTTGCTGGTACAACTTCGTTAATGACGTATTCCTTAATATTACGTTGAATTTGTTCTAACGTTACTTCTGGATGATGTTGAGTTGAGATAACAATTGTATCCACGCGAAGCGGTTTGTTGTTTTCATCATATTCAACCGTCACTTGTGTTTTACCATCTGGACGCAAGTATGGAAGAATTTCTTCTTTGCGTACTTCAGCCAAACGACGTGCCAATTTATGTGCCAATGAAATCGGCAATGGCATTAACTCTTCTGTTTCGTTGTTCGCGTATCCAAACATTAATCCTTGGTCACCTGCACCGATATCGTCTAACTCTTTATCTGTCATTTGGCCTTCGCGTGATTCAAGCGCTACGTTTACTCCAGCAGCGATGTCCGGTGATTGCTCATCGATTGCGGTAAGAACTGCACTTGTTTCTGAGTCGAAACCATATTTAGCTCGCGTATAGCCAATTTCTCTTACCGTTTGTCGAACGACTTTCGGAATATCTACATACGTAGAAGTGGTAATTTCTCCGGCTACTAGAACGAGTCCTGTCGTAACAGTCGTTTCACACGCAACGCGTGCATTTGGATCCTCGGTTAAAATGGCATCCAAAATAGCATCTGAGATTTGATCACAAATTTTATCTGGATGTCCTTCTGTTACTGATTCTGATGTAAATAATCGACGGTTTTTCAAAAAATGTTCCTCCTTATATCCTGCGAGATTGCTCTCGAAATTGATACGGTACTCGTTTCCCATGTCAAGTCCGTTCCAGACAATCTGGATTGAACTTCAAGCCGTTTGTGGCCTTTCACACGAGGATTAAGGGCATTTCACAAAAAAATCCCTTCACTCATTCGTCATGAGGAAAGGAAGAATCATCATTAGCACCTTTCACTCTTATCATCCAAGGTCTGTGCACCTTGTGTCAGGTTGGGCACCATCACTGCAAAAGCAGCAGGTTGCCGGGTTTCATAGGGCCTGCCCCCTCCACCAGCTCGGAATAAGAGTATCCGTTCAATTTTTCATCATACGGAATTAGCAAAGTGATGTCAACAATTTTCGAAAATAAAATTACATTCTTCAAATAAAAACAATGATTTTTTGATTATGCTATTCTACCAAACTTTAGATTCCCGCAAGTAAAAAACCAAACTATTCAGTAGTATTTCTGTTCACACAAAGCCATTGTACACTGTAGAAAACCGCTTTAAAAGGCACCAGGACTATTTGGAAATTATAGAAATAATTCTACGTATTGTCGGGGCTATCCTCTAATATTTTTTAATTTCCCCAGTGGATTAGTGTAGACTAATAAAGCTAATGTGTTATACTAATGAACGAATATACATCCTCCCCATTATGGGAATAACAGAAAAGGAAGGTACATATATATGACTTCAGTGAACTTTGCAAACGATTTAAAAGATCTTTTGACTGGCCAAAATGTGCATGTTCAATTATCAGTGCCACAATTAGTGGAAGCGGCAACATCCCGCAAAGAAGCAGTATTAACTCGGGAAGGCGCTGTAACAGCGGAAACAGGAAAATATACTGGCCGCTCACCGAAAGACAAATACATGGTGGAAGAAGAAAGCTCTAAAAACAAAGTCGACTGGGGCAATGTGAACCGTCCGATTTCAAGCGAAATATTTGAAAAGCTTTACGCTAAAGTGATTAAGCACCTTAAAGACAAAGATGCGCTTTATGTATTCAAAGGATTTGCCGGAGCCGACCATGAATCACGTGTGCCCATCCAAACAATCAATGAATACGCATGGCATAATCTATTTGCTCACCAATTGTTCATCCGGCCTACAGCTGAAGAATTGCAAACACACAAAGCTGAATTCACAGTTGTGTACGCTCCGACTTTTCAAGCAGACCCTGCAGTTGATGGTACAGCTTCTGAAACATTTATCATCGTATCGATGGAGCAAGGCATTATTTTGATTGGCGGCACTGAGTACGCTGGCGAAATGAAAAAATCAATTTTCTCTATCATGAACTACTTACTTCCTGAAAAAGGAATTTTACCTATGCATTGTTCAGCAAACGTTGGTCCAGAAGGCGACGTAACTTTATTTTTCGGTTTATCCGGAACAGGTAAAACAACTTTATCAGCTGACGGTGATCGCAAACTAATCGGTGATGATGAGCACGGCTGGTCAGATAACGGCGTATTTAACATTGAAGGTGGTTGCTACGCTAAAACGATTAATTTGTCGCGTGAAAATGAACCACAAATTTACGACGCAATCCGTTTTGGTTCAGTACTTGAGAACGTCGTAGTGGACCCTGAAACACGCATTCCAGATTATAATGACGGTTCATTAACTGAAAATACACGTGCAGCATACCCAATGCAAGCAATCGACAATATTGTAGATCCTTCAGTTGCAGGACATCCGAAAACAATTGTCTTTTTGACTGCTGACGCATTTGGCGTATTGCCTCCAATCAGTAAATTAACAAAAGAACAGGCGATGTACCACTTTTTAAGCGGCTATACATCGAAACTTGCTGGAACAGAGCGCGGAATCACTTCACCTGAAGCAACATTCTCTACATGCTTCGGTTCACCTTTCTTGCCGTTGCACGCAACAGTTTACGCTGAAATGCTTGGTAAGAAAATCGACGAGCACGGCGCTCAAGTTTTCCTCGTTAACACTGGATGGACTGGTGGCGTATACGGAGTCGGTAGCCGTATGAAACTTTCTTACACACGCACAATGGTTCGCGCTGCGATCAAAGGCGAATTAAACACTGTGCCAACTGAAAAAGAAGCAGTCTTCGGTTTTGAAATTCCAACTGAAGTACCTGGAGTTCCAAGTGAAGTATTAAACCCACGCCATGCATGGTCAGACAAAGCAGCTTATGACCAAAAAGCAAATGAATTGGCGCAAGAATTCCAAGAAAACTTTAAAAAGTTCGGCACTGTCGCACCTGAAATCAGCGTGCTAGGCGGACCAACTCAAAAATAATCTTGCAAAAACCCGTTCGGAATAAAATCCGAACGGGTTTTTTTACTTTTCTTTTTCTCTCATCCACAGACAAACTGCTTTGACTGTTTTCCAATTCGCTACAGGTGGAAAAAAGTGCGTGTAATCTGGAAAATACCATGTCTCATGCGGCTGATCCTTTAACTTTAATGCCTCTTCTAACAAATGTGCTTGTCCGGGTGAGACATTGTCATCTAGTAAACCGTGAATGATCAAAACGGGCGCAGTATTTTCTTCAATCCGCAATAATGGGTTGCGCTCTTCAAATTGAGTTAAAGCGGTGTTCGGCGTTCCCCCATAAAGTCGCTTCATCATGCGACGCATATCCGGACGTTCTTTATACGTTAATACCGTATCTGTAACACCTGCCCATGTAACAACCGACGTAATATCTTGACGCAAAATAGCTGTCCATAATGCCATAATCCCGCCTCGTGAAAATGCCAGTAAGTGGACATTTCCATTACTGAATTTTTTTAAAACATCGACAGCATGAACGGCATCCCACCTGTCTTCTCCTGCAAATTCATCACGGCCTTCACCGCCTCGATTGCCTCGATAATACGGAGCAAACACTACAAAGCCTTGTGCGGCAAATTGAGCGATTCGTGCAGGACGTACCATCCCAATCGACTGAATGCCTCCTCTTAAATACAAGATGCCACTATTGCTTCCTTTTTTTTTCGGTTCAGCTAGCATTCCTTTTACGCGTAATCCTTCTGACCAGTAAACAATTTCTGATAACCGAACGTGTGGATTCGGCGATGGATAAGGTCTCTTCGATCTAATCGTTCCATTTTTCAAGCTGCTTCACCTTCTCTATTATTTTACTCATTCCTTCATCTTTCATTAAAAAACTAAAGTGGCTAGTTGTCTTTAACTCTTTTAACAAGATGATTCCCTCTGTTTCAAGAAGGGAAATTCGGTCTATTCCTTCTACCTCTGCGACAAAAACCGTTTTACAAAATGGTTTCTCTGAATACACCACGTATTCAGCAAACCAGTCTAGGTTTTTTATATGCGCCCCAGTTTCTTCGTAAACTTCCCTCTTGGCAGCCTCCTGTAAACTTTCCCCCACTTCTACTTTGCCGCCTGGAAATTCTAACCCTCGCTCATTATGCTTGGTCAGTACCCACTTTCCGTTATCGCTACAGATTACCAATACATGTCTACTTTCAATAGAAAAGCTATTTTTTTCAAATGATAGTTCACATAAGTAGCCGTTCAAGTCTTGATAATGCATTTTTTCACCTCAATGCCATAAGAAAAGCGTACACTAAATTTCAGTGTACGCTTGTATAATTCTATCTTACTTCTTTTCGCCCAAGAATGCTGATAACATCCAAGAATGTTTTTCAAGATTTTGATGAATGGCATTCAACATGTCTTCTGTCATGTCGTCACCATCTTCAGCTGCCAAATGCATTCCTTTTTTCAGTGATTTCATAATTTTATCGTAATCACTCACAACAGTATCTACCATTTCCTCAGCCGACTCCTTGCTGTTCGCTTCTTCGATCACAGAAAGCGCTAGCTGTTCTTTCATTGTAGCGACCGGCTTTCCACCAAGTGCTAATAACCGTTCTGCAATCTCATCCATGTGCAATGTCGCTTCATTGTATAATTCCTCAAATTTTACGTGCAATGTAAAAAACGAAGGGCCTTTTACATACCAATGGAAATTATGTAATTTTGTATAAGCAACAGACCATGTTGCCACCTGTACGTTTAGTTCTTGGTTTAATTCGTTTGACATTTCCGATCACACTCCATTTTTTTGATAAGTTCATATACTTTATTTATACCACTGATGCCCCTACAATAAACATATGAAGTAATTCTGCGAAAAGAGTTGAAATTTTATGAAGACGACTTTACTACGGATGTTCCGTTTTTATCAACGATTCATCTCTCCTTTATCACCCCCAAGCTGTCGATTTTATCCAACATGTTCGCATTACGGCATTGAAGCTGTCGAAAAGCATGGCGCGTTAAAAGGCGGATATCTAGCCGCGAAACGCATTTTAAGCTGCCATCCTTTCCATAAAGGGGGAATCGATTTCGTCCCTGAAGAATGGCCACCAAAAAAATAATTGGTGGTTTTTCTTGTGTTTTTATTGCGTATACTGTAATATTCAACTAGTCATTAAAACGTAATCATTACATTTTGGAGGAAAATATGAAAAAAATACTATTACTAATCTCTATTGTTTTATTATTAGCAGCTTGTGGAAAAACAAGTGATGAAGCGCAAAGTATCGATACTGATGCTTCGAAGCTACAAATTTATACAACGGTTTATCCACTAACTTATTTTACAGAGCGCATCGGTGGTGATTTGATTGATGTTCAGTCAATTTATCCTGCCGGCTCCAATGAACACACCTTTGAACCCACACAACAAGAAATGATTCAACTCGCAGATGCAGATTTGATGTTCTCGATTGGTCTGGGTCTTGAAGGGTTTATCGACAAAGCTCAAAAAACATTGAAAAATGAAAATGTTGAATTTGTAGCGACTGCTGATACTCTAACAGATGAAGATTTAGAAGCCGCACTTGGGTATAATGAACAATCTCATGAAGAGCATGAAGAAGATTCTCACGAGGCAGAAGCTGAAAGCCATGATGGTCATGATCACGGTTCAACTGACCCGCACGTCTGGATGTCTCCTGTACTAAGCAAAAAATTAGCAGAATCGATTAAAGATTCCTTGATAACAGCCGACCCAGAAAACGCAGAAACTTACGAAAGCAATTATACAGAATTAGTTGTTGAGCTCGAAACCTTAGACCGTTCGTTCGCTACGCTATCTGAGCGCGTCACGAAAGACACCTTTTTCGTTTCCCATGAGGCTTTTGGCTACTTGTCAGAGCCTTACGGTTTTGAACAAATGGCAATCGCTGGACTAAATAGCCAGGATGAGCCTTCGCAAAAAGAGTTAACAGAGATTGTTGATTTAGCAAAAGAAAAAAACATAGAGTATATCGTCTTTGAACAAAATGTTTCGTCTAACTTGACAGAGGTTATTCGAAAAGAAGTAGGTGCTGAAGCAATCCAAATGCACAATCTTGGCGTTTTAACACAAGAAAACATCGACAATGAAGAAACGTATTTTACCTTGATGGAAAAAAATCTACAAGTACTTGAGACCATTCTAAAATAGTGAAAAAGCACAGCCGAGAACTTCTCTCTGCTGTGCTTTTCTTTTTCATGTTAGCTACCCGATGTTAATTTAGTTAGTCGTTTGGTCAAAAATTGCCGCCATTCAGCTGCGAGTTCTTCTACTTCCAATACTTTGACAATCCCATCGATGTCTCTTGTTCTCTGGAAATTGATTTCATTGGCATATAGAACCGATACTTGTTGTGGACTTTTTGCTACTAGACGAATCGATGAATCGGCTCTCACAATGCCTTCTTCTAGTACACGGCAAAGATAACCAGTAAAGCCCGTTTTCACCATTTCTTTTAGTAAAGGCTTCATGTCCAGTCGCCTGTCAATGGTATTACAAGGAACTCTTCCTTGCGTCACTTGAATAATAGCCTCTCCTACTTGAAAAATGTCCCCAATGCAGACGTCTCGCTCTAGCATATTTGTCACCGTTAAATTTTCGCCAAAAGCAGCAGGGGGTAACTGAACTTTAAATTGGTCCTTCCAATAAGCATAATGTTCATACGAATAAATGCACACGGCACGTTCTGGACCTCCGTGATGCTTAAGATCTGCGACACCATCTCCTTGAAAACCGTCCTTAGTTAACAATACCGTTTGCGCTTGTTGTTTACGAATAGCGGTTTCCATTTCCTTGCCGTTTTCATAGGTCATTTTCTCAGGTAACCCGATCGCAAAATTTTTGATGACCGCTTTTTCTGAATTCCTCATACATCCCCCACCTTTTGATCCGTCAGCTAATCGACTCTGATTTACTTTTCTGTATTATACATCAGACCATCAATCTTCCAAAATTTCATTTAAAAACTTTTCGCGATGATCTAAAAAATACTTGGTGATTCGGTAATGGTCGGTCATTTCATAATCGATTTCTTCAATCGCTCCTCCGTCAAAACTTAAAATTTGTGCATCTGGATATCCAAGAAGAATAGGTGAATGTGTCGCAATGATAAATTGACAATTCTCTTGTGTAGTTAAGTCTTTTAAAATTTTCAAAAATGTCAATTGTCGTTGGGGGGACAATGCGGCTTCTGGCTCATCAAGCAAATACAGTGCTCGCCCATTAAAACGATTCAAAAATAAAGACAAGAACGATTCCCCGTGAGATTGCTTGTGCAACGAACGACCTCCATATGACTGAAATCCATCTTCATCCACATCTTCTAGATGTGTCGCAAAATAATAAAATGATTCAGCGCGCATGAAAAATCCATTGGTCACTTTTGGCATCCAGGATAATCGAATGTACTCACCCAACACCGATTCAGAAGCGTGTACGTCATAGTTATTGTTGCGTCCACCTCCTGCTGTATTAAATTCGCATTTATCTGCGATGGCTTCGAGTAATGTTGACTTGCCCGACCCATTTTCTCCAACAAAAAAGGTAATGGGGTTGCTCAGCTTGACTTGTTTCATACTGTTTACCATAGGTACTGTAAAAGGGTATTGTTCAAAATCCTTTACTTGGTCTCTCAACAAACGGATGCCAGTCAAAAACATTCCTTTGCCTCCTCGCTAGGGCTTAAATGAGCAGTATCTACTTTATAACCGATTCCTGTAAGCTGACTTAACTGTATCTCACCATTGTCGACAAAAATTTCCGGCTCGATTATATCTTTTTCCCAAAAATGAGTAGAAGCAGAAAAATCACCTGGATATTCTATACCTGGTAACGACGCCAGCGCTAAATTATGAGCCTTTGATACGCCAAATTCAATCATGCCACCCACCCACATGCCTATAGAATGCTCACGACACAATTCCACCACTTTCAAGGTTTCTGTCCAGCCTCCAAGACGACTCATTTTTAACACGACAATGTCTCCTGCTTTCATATCGATCATTTGCTGAACATCATCTACACTAGAAATACTCTCGTCCAAACAAATTTTAGTGTTGAGTTGCGCTTTTGCTCGCGCATGTAACGCCCACTCACGCTCTCCAAACGGCTGTTCAATAAGCGTGAACCCAACATCATCAAATTCTTTTAACCGTTCAAAATTGGCTTTGTTGAAACTACCATTGGCATCCGCGAAAAATAATAGCTCGGGATAGTTAGTAACAACAGATTTCAACACAAACGGATCTGTATCTGGATGAATTTTGATTTTGATACGCTTGTACCCCGCATTGTTCGCTTGCGCTACTCGGTCTCCTATTTGAGAAGGATCTGCAGCTATAACGATGCCAGCAGGAACTGCTTTCAAAATGCCACCAACAAATTTCCAAAGCGGCTGCTGTTGCTGTTTTGCAAACAAATCCCACACAGCCATTTCTACGGCTGCTTTTGCCATCCGATTGCCTTTCACAGCTTTGAACAGTCCCCAAACTTCTTTTGGATGTTGAAATTTTTGACCTCTGAGTAGTGGCAGTAACACGTGCTCAAGTACAAAACGACAGCTGGTGATGGTTTCTTCTGTATACCAAGGAGTTTCAAATGCTACACATTCTCCGTAGCCAATGTCTCCTGACTCGTCTTGTACACTTACAACAATTACTTCTCGCTCATCTACTTGCTGTAAAACAGATTTAAAAGGGGTTTTGAGCGGTCTTCGTACTGTCTTAAAGCCAATCTCTTTAATGGTTATACCCATGCTCTCAGCTCTCTTCTCAGCAGCTTGTTGGAAGCATTGCGCGGCAACGACTCAATAACCGTCAATTGTTTTGGCACTTTGTAAGACGCCAACTGCTCGCGGCAATAAGCCAGCAATTCTTCTGCAGTCACGTCTTGTTGCAATACCACAAATGCCACGGGAACTTCTCCCCACCTCTCACTCGGTGCCCCGCAAACACCGACTTCTTGAACGGCAGGATGACCCAATATTACTTTTTCAATTTCAGCCGGATATACATTTTCTCCACCAGAAACGATTAAATCCGAACGGCGATCCACCACAAACAAAAATCCTTCATCATCTAAATAACCCATGTCTCCCGTGTGAAGCCAGCCATCTTGTTGCACATTCCGCTCCGCAAATTTCCCTATATAGCCAGGTGTCACTTGTGGACCGCGAATCAGGATTTCTCCCACCTCACCCAATTTTTCCGTCTTGACTTCATATAAAAATAATGGCTTACCCGCTGATCCAATTTTTCGCTCTGCATCCGCCACTTGTAAAGTTGTTGTTTGTGATGATGTTTCTGTCATGCCATATGTTTGCAACACCGGTATCCCACAGTTTTCAGCACGTTTCATATAGGCAACAGGAATCGGTCCACCTCCAGCAAGAACCGCTTTAAAACGATCAGAAGCTTGCGTGGAACCTCTTTCGACACTCGTTAATATGCGTTCTAACGTCACACCCACAACCGACATATGCGTCACGCTGCCGTTGCAAATTTCTTCTGCGCTACGATCTGCGTCAAACTTCTCATATAACCGAACCCCCATGCCGTATATTAACGATCTCATTAAGATCGAAAATCCACTAATATGAAACAAAGGCACTGCACATAACCAAACATCTTCCGGTGCAACGCCAATATTAAGTGCAGAAGATACAGCACTTGAAAAATGATTTTCCGCTGTTTGGCGAACGCCTTTTGGATGTCCGGTAGTACCTGACGTATACATAATCGAAAGAGTCCGGTCTTTTGCCCATTGTTGTTGCGGTTCGAATTGATCGGCGTTGGCTTTTTCGATTTCACTAAATAAAACCATGCGTGAATCGTCCACTTTTTCTTTTAGCACATCAGCTACGAAAATAAACGCGACTTCCGCATCGTTTATTTGGTATGTTAATTCATTGCTTGATAAACGCTCATTGAGCATGACCATTTCACAGCCTAGATGCATACAACCATACAAGACAAAAACAAATTCTGGAGTAGATTTTGCTAATACTGCAACACGTGAATGTTCTTTCACGCCAAGTGCGCTAAGTTTACTGGCATAATCGAGTGCAATCTTATTGATTTCAGAAAAAGTCCACTGTTGCTGCTCAAACGACAAGGCCATACGGTCCCCGCTCAAATAACTTCGCTGACTCAACCAATTCGGATAGGTCATGTTGAAAATCCTTTCTTCAAAAAAAGCTGTCCCTCAAGAGGACAGCTTTCAATTATTCTATAATCATGGGAAACGTGGGAATTGACCAAAGTCCGGTTTGCGTTTTTCTTTAAACGCATCGCGTCCTTCTTTCGCTTCGTCTGTTGTGTAATACAAGAGCGTTGCGTCTCCAGCCATTTGCTGCAATCCAGCAAGACCGTCTGTATCAGCATTCATCGCCGCTTTTACAAAACGAAGTGCAGTTGGGCTCATTTCAAGCATTTCCTGACACCATTGAACCGTTTCGTCTTCTAACTGTTCAAGAGGTACAACTGTGTTCACTAAGCCCATGTCCAGTGCTTCTTGTGCGTCGTATTGGCGGCATAAGTACCAAATTTCACGTGCTTTCTTGTGACCAATAATACGTGCCAAGTAACCAGAGCCGTAGCCAGCGTCAAACGAACCAACGCGCGGTCCTGTTTGGCCAAATCGTGCGTTGTCTGCTGCAATCGTCAAGTCACACACAACGTGCAAGACGTGTCCGCCGCCAATTGCATAGCCTGCAACCATTGCGACAACTGGTTTTGGAATAACACGGATTAAACGTTGTAGATCCAATACGTTCAAACGTGGAATTTCATCTTCCCCAACGTAACCACCGTGTCCGCGTACAGATTGGTCGCCACCTGAACAGAAAGCTTTTTCACCTTCGCCAGTTAAAACAATAACGCCTACATCTGCGTTATCGCGCGCACGTGAAAACGCATCAATCAATTCATGAACTGTTTTCGGACGGAATGCGTTGCGCACTTCCGGGCGGTTAATCGTAATTTTGGCAATGCCTTTAAAAATTTCATACTTAATGTCTTCGTATGTACGTTCTGTAATCCACTCGCGTGTCATGATTTTCCTCCTTGATAGTTCAAACTTAAATACTCTCTTACTATTGTAGCAAATTCAGCAGGTTTTTCCACATGTATTGCATGTCCTGCGTCGATAGTTTTATGAATGGCCTTTGGCATCAGACTAGCCATCTCTTTAGCAATCAACTCAAACTTCAAGTCCAACTGCCCTGTTACCAATAAAACCGGCATATTTAAACACATTAACTCTGCCCAATAAGTAGCTTGAGAACCGGTTCCCATACCGAGTAAACTATTCGCAAGCCCTACTGGATTTTGCTCCAAGCGTTCTTGGCGAATTGTGTCCTTGACCTTTTCTGGCAAAGATTTCTGACTATCGAACAATGCAATGTTTTCCCAGGAATCGATAAAACGCTCAAGACCTTGCGTAACAATTCGCTCTGCAAGATGTGCGTCATTGGCTCGGCGTTTTCTTCTGGCCTCTCCACTTCGGAGTCCAGGAGAAGCACTTTCTAGAATCAATCCACTAACTCGCACTGGAAATTCACAAGCATAAGCAAGCGCTGTACGCCCGCCCATTGAATAGCCGATAAGGGAAAAGTGATCAAGCTCTAACTGGTCAAACAAAGCATCTAAATTGGCGAGTTGCCGTTCCATTGTATAAAATTCGACTGATTTTGGACTCTCCGTCTTTCCGTGACCAATCAAATCAATGAAAACAAGTTTGTGGTCCGTCCAACCTGTTGCAACTGAGTGCCAGCTTTTTGTAGTGCCCGTAAAGCCATGCAGAAATACTACGGTTTCTTGTTTTTCTCGATTCCTTACTTCTATATGGTAGTGAGTTCCATTAACTGTTAGTTTCATTGCTTAGCCAGCTCCTCATCAAAGCGGCTCCATAATTTACGATGTGTCATCACATTATTTTCACGATTGGTGAACACTTCAATAATCTTCACTGATTTTGTTTTCGGCTCATCTAAAGCGGCAGCAAATTGGGCAATCGTTTCAGCAGATACATATTGCGCATCGTACATGTTCGCTGCATCGCTAAACGTTAATCCAGTCGGCGTACCGAACAGTTCTTCAAAATGACGTTCTTCTTGAGACTGAGGCAAATAAGAGAAAATGCCGCCACCATCGTTATTCATCACAACAATCGTCAAATCGGTTTCCTGCATTTTAGACGCAATCAAGCCGTTCATGTCATGCAAAAAGGATAAGTCGCCAATATATAAATACGCAGGTCGCTGTTTTGCCGCTTGTACGCCAAATGCCGTTGACACTACGCCATCAATGCCATTCGTCCCTCGGTTCGCATACATCATGACATCCCGCTCTGTTGATTGGAAGAAGGTATCCACGTCGCGAATTGGCATACTGCTACCAATGATCAAATCGCAGTTTTCCAATGTATCAAAAAACACTTTTGCTAACACGCCTTCATCCAACTCTTCTTGACTATGAAGAGCTACAACTTTCCAATATAAAGAGGATGCCTTGGTCCATTTTTCACGGTACGAATTCGTTTTTTTCATTTCTAAAGACAATTGCCACAAACCATTTATAGAAGCCTGAATGTGATGCGTTGCTACCGATTGCGCATCTCGCAACATCGGACTTTCATCAAACACCACATAAGTTTCAGGTCTAGCTGCTGCCAAAAACAAACTCAGTGGTTTTGAAACCGGTTGTGGCCCAATCCGAAACACGACTTGTGGGGTTACTTGTTCTTTAAACTCTTTATTTTTTAACAACGCATCGTATGAATCAACAATCAGATGTCTTGTAGTTGATGGACAATTGCCTCGTAAATTCGATAGTGGATCGGCAAGTACTGGCCAGTTGAGCTTTTGAACAAACTCCCAAAATTCAGGTGGCATCGGTTTGGTCATTTCCCCAACAATTAATAGTCCCCGGTCCTTTTTTAACACGTTCTGCAAAAACACACGACTTTCGGCAGATAGGGAAAGTTCTCCACCAAAATGGGCAATGTCTCCGCTACTTTCATAAGTTTGTTCGAAATCAATACCAAGTGGTTCACGAAACGGTACATTGATATGCACGGGTCCTCTTGGTTCACTGTTGGCATTTTGAACAGAACGGTGCAAATGACGCGTTAAGAACGCCAATTGATTTTCCGTTTCCGGCATCGGCAAATCAGTTGACCATTTAACGTGTGATCCAAACAAATTGATTTGATTGATTGCTTGCGGTGCCCCGACTTCTCGCAACTCGTGCGGTCGGTCAGCCGTTACGACGATTAACGGTACACGTGCGTAGTAAGCTTCGACGACTGCTGGAAAATAATTAGCGGCTGCAGTTCCAGATGTGCATAACAGCATCACCGGTTTACCAGACGCCTTCGCCATGCCCAGCGCGAAATAAGCTGCGGAACGTTCATCGATTTGACGGTATACCGTCAAGCCTTCTTGTTTCATACAAGCATAAGCTAATGGTGTTGAACGAGATCCTGGACTAATGACTGCAGCTGCCACGCCTAGTTCAACTAGTGAATGGGTGAATGCAGATACATATTCTGTTAACGCTTTACGACTCGTCACTCAATTGACCTCCCAATGCCCGGAGCATCGGCCTAAACTTAACCCATGTCTCGTCATATTCTGACTCTGGCGTGGAATCTGCTACAATTCCACCTCCCGCATATAAATAAGCTTCTTTGCCATCTAGTAAAGCCGACCGAATAGCAACCGCAAATTCGCCGTCTCCTTTGGCATCAATCCACCCAACAGGCGCAGCATAATAACCGCGATTCATTGCTTCGTAGTTCCGAATCATTTCCAACGCTAATAATTTGGGTTCTCCACCGAGTGCTGGCGTAGGATGAAGAACTTGCACCAAATCAAATAGCGTAGCACCTGGATTCAAGTCTCCTTCAACCGGTGTATATAAATGCTGAATATCCCTAATTTTCATCAATTTCGGCAATTTGGGTACGATTGTCCGACTGCAATTCGCTCTAAAAACTTCACTAATCATGTTTACTACATATTGATGTTCAGCACGATTTTTAGAATCTTTCAGTAAAATTTCCCCAAGTTCGGTATCCTTCTCAATGGTTTTTCCACGCGGAGTAGAACCCGCTAAACATGTTGAAAGGGCTTTATGATTTTCCACTTTTACTAATCGTTCAGGAGTCGCACCAAAGAAAAATTGGTCTTCTGCCTCCAAACCAAATAGAAAACTTTCAGGTTGTTCATTAGATACTTGATACAATGCTGAAGTCGGTGTAAACACATCTTCAAATTCCAGTTTCATCGTGCGTGCAATAACAACTTTTTCAACTTCTTTAGCTTTAATAATGTCGGTTACTTGTTTGATGGAATCCAAATAAGCTTGTTTTTTCAGTTCTATACGACCCGTTGTTTGCGGTTTATCGTATTTGTCCACTTCTGATACTTGGGCTGCATGGATCAATTTATCCCGCTCTTTGCGCATCGCCTCAAATTCTGCAAAACTCTCTTGCTTTTGAGTGATTAAATGGATACTAATAAAAGCCTGTTCTCCTTTTAACACTAGTTGAAAAGTCGGCACTGCGAAATAAGCCTGAGGAAATCTCTTCCATTCACTCGCTTTATTGTTTAACGGATCAAACGAAAATCCACCAAATAGAACCGGCTGAACCGAATGCTCTTCATTGACAATTTGGCGACATAAGTTCTGCCACTCTTTTTTTATTTCTTCAAATCTTCCATTTGCCTTGTTTGTAGACAATACATGGGCATGACCAATTCCGACCAACGTAAAGGTCTTTTCCCGATTTTGCCAGTACAGTCGTTTTCCTGAGTGGTCACTTCCGCCGGCTTCAAAAAATGCCAATGCTGACATGCGTGTTACTTCAATTGTTTCCGTATAAAAGCGGTAGCCTTCATATTGGCTATCCGCAGATTGTTGAGTCGATGAAGACGATTCTGAATTCACCTGATTACCTCCGTTTTAAGACAACAGTCTAGTTTATTCCACAAACGTTCTACTTTTTAATCTCTACCTTCTATCATACTCTTTTCTGCTAAAATCAGCACATCATTTGCTGTATTCACTGTTATTTTGAAGTACAATGAGGAGTGGAAAGAATTAAAGGAGAGAGATATATGACACATTCACTACAAGCAGACAGCGGATGGCGCGTATGGTGGCAACTAACTCGGCCGCATACCTTAACCGCTTCTTTCGCTCCCGTATTCCTCGGAACGATGATTGCTTTACAGTATTCCCCTATCGATTGGATTTTATTCCTAGCTATGCTCGTTGCGAGTTTGTTGATTCAAGCAGCTACTAATATGTTCAATGAATATTACGATTTTGCTAGAGGGTTAGACAATGAGAACTCTGTCGGTATTGGGGGTGCAATTGTTCGGAACGGTGTGAAACCGAAAACTGTATTAAATCTAGCTTTATTGTTCTACGGGATTGCTGCAGTTATTGGTCTCTATATTTGTTCACTAACTAGTTGGTGGCTTTTAGTTGTAGGTGCCGTTGCAATGGGGATTGGCTATTTTTATACCGGTGGGCCATATCCTATTGCCTACACACCTTTTGGCGAACTTTTCTCTGGCGTAGTCATGGGCTATTTGATTGTAATCATTGCCTTCTATATTCAAACGGGGATGGTAACCCTAGAAGCATCGTTACTTGCTATTCCGAGCACATTATTAGTAGCAGCTATTATGCTAGCCAATAACATTCGCGATATTGTGGGCGACGAAGAAAGTGGACGCAAAACACTTGCTATTTTGGTTAAAAGACCGGCAGCTGTCAATATTCTTATGTGGTTTTTCATTCTAGCCTACGTATGGATTGTCATTCTTATCCTAGTAGGAATATTGACACCGTGGGCCTTACTAGTCTTCATAAGCGTCATTAAACCTATTAAAGTCGTTCAAATCTTTAAACGTTTTACAGAACCTCTAAAGGTGATGCCGGCGATGAAAGATACTGGAAAAACAAATACATTTGTGGCTTTTTTACTTGGAATTGGGTTACTGATTGATTACCTTCTATAATATAGACAAACAAAAAAGGATTTCTAGAGAAATCCTTTTTTTGTTTGTCTAAAATAATACTTTGAAGAACAGTTAATTATAAGTTATAGTAAATAAATAATTCTAAATTTTCGAATGAGGAGGATATATAGTGAAACCTATCATCATCGGCATTATTGCAGCTTTTTTCTTTGCATTTACTTTCGTACTCAACGCCACGATGGAAGCTGACGGCGGGAATTGGATCTGGAGTGCGTCTCTCCGATACTTTTTCATGATTCCCTTTTTACTTTTGATTGTTGTATTAAGAAAGAACTTAAAACCGCTGTTACAAGAAATGAATAAAAACAAAAGAGCTTGGACCCTATGGAGTTTTGTTGGATTTGGCTTATTCTATGCTCCACTATGTTTCGCTGCAGCCTATTCCCCTGGCTGGCTCATCGCAGGAACATGGCAAATTACCATAGTCGCTGGTACATTACTTGCTCCCTTATTTCTCATTACCATACATAGCAATAAAGAAACTACTCAACTAAGAGGAAAGATTCCTGTTAAAAGCTTGATGATTTCTTTTATCATATTAGCAGGAGTCAGTTTAATGCAACTTGAACATGTAGCAGTTGTTTCTTCTTCAACACTTTGGTTCGGTTTTATCCCTGTTATCCTCGCAGCTTTCGCATACCCATTAGGAAATAGAAAAATGATGGATATATGTGGAGGTAGGTTGGATGCGTATCAGAGGGTTTTGGGCATGACACTAGCTAGTCTACCTTTTTGGTTTATCCTATCATTATATGGGCTTGTTACTGTAGGTGGACCTAGCGCTTCACAAAGCTTACAAACTTTAATTGTAGCAATCAGTTCAGGTGTAATGGCAACAGTACTCTTCTTTAAAGCGACTGATCTAGTTAGAGGCGATATGCAGAAACTAGGAGCAGTAGAAGCGACACAATCAATGGAAGTTTTATTTGCGTTAGCAGGAGAAGCACTTTTCTTGTCAATTATCTTACCTTCAAGCTTAGCAATAATCGGGATTTTCATTGTAATGCTTGGCATGATTCTTCACAGTCTTAATTCTAGTAAAACGAAAAAAAGTGTTATGCAATTAAATGCATAACACTTTTTTATAATGACCCCTACGGGATTCGAACCCGTGTTACCGCCGTGAAAGGGCGGTGTCTTAACCGCTTGACCAAGGGGCCAAATACTGGCGGAGAAGGAGGGATTTGAACCCTCGCGCCGGTTGCCCGACCTACACCCTTAGCAGGGGCGCCTCTTCAGCCACTTGAGTACTTCCCCAGTATGGCTCCGAAGGTAGGACTCGAACCTACGACCATCGCATTAACAGTGCGGTGCTCTACCACTGAGCTACTTCGGAATGGTGGGCCTAAATGGACTCGAACCATCGACCTCACGCTTATCAGGCGTGCGCTCTAACCAGCTGAGCTATAGGCCCATATGTAATATTATGGAGCGGGTGGGGGGAATCGAACCCCCATCATCAGCTTGGAAGGCTGAGGTTTTACCACTAAACTACACCCGCATAAAATGGTGGGTCAGGACGGAATCGAACCGCCGACACTTAGAGCTTCAATCTAATGCTCTACCGACTGAGCTACTGACCCACTTTATTTATTGGAAATGGCGGTCCCGACCGGGATCGAACCGGCGATCTCCTGCGTGACAGGCAGGCATGTTAACCGCTACACCACGGGACCATTTGGTTGCGGGGGCAGGATTTGAACCTGCGACCTTTGGGTTATGAGCCCAACGAGCTACCGAACTGCTCCACCCCGCGACAATAGTATAATTCAAAAGAAATTCGTCCACACATTTTAAAAATATGGAGGAGGAAGAGGGATTCGAACCCCCGCGGGATTTGACTCCCCTGTCGGTTTTCAAGACCGATCCCTTCAGCCAAACTTGGGTATTCCTCCGAGATAAAATACATATGGTGGACCTTGCAGGACTCGAACCTGCGACCGGACGGTTATGAGCCGTCTGCTCTAACCAACTGAGCTAAAGGTCCTAAAAAAGTGGCGGCAGAGGGGATCGAACCCCCGACCTCACGGGTATGAACCGTACGCTCTAGCCAGCTGAGCTACGCCGCCGGGATCTTTACTTTAAAAAGTTGGTGGAGCCTAGCGGGATCGAACCGCTGACCTCCTGCGTGCAAGGCAGGCGCTCTCCCAGCTGAGCTAAGGCCCCATTGTTTGGTCGGGAAGACAGGATTCGAACCTGCGACCCCTTGGTCCCAAACCAAGTGCTCTACCAAGCTGAGCTACTTCCCGAACTTGAGTTGCTGAGTATAAAAATATGGTGCGCCCGAGAGGACTCGAACCTCTAACCGCTTGATTCGTAGTCAAGTACTCTATCCAATTGAGCTACGGGCGCATATGATGCTATTCACTATTTCGTGAAAAGTTGGTGCCGAGGACCGGAATCGAACCGGTACGGTAGTCACCTACCGCAGGATTTTAAGTCCTGTGCGTCTGCCAGTTCCGCCACCCCGGCTAAGGGTCGGTATCACGTGCAAATAAATATGGAGCGGAAGACGAGGTTCGAACTCGCGACCTCCACCTTGGCAAGGTGGCGTTCTACCACTGAACTACTTCCGCAAAAATGGTGCGGGTGAAGGGAGTCGAACCCCCACGCCCGAAGGCGCTAGATCCTAAGTCTAGTGCGTCTGCCAGTTCCGCCACACCCGCGTGGCAATATAAAATTAAAATGGTGAGCCATGAAGGATTCGAACCTTCGACCCTCTGATTAAAAGTCAGATGCTCTACCAGCTGAGCTAATGGCTCGAAAAAGTGGTGCCGGAGAAAGGAGTCGAACCCTCGACCTACTGATTACAAGTCAGTTGCTCTACCAACTGAGCTACTCCGGCAAAAGAAATAAATGGTGGAGGATGACGGGATCGAACCGCCGACCCTCTGCTTGTAAGGCAGATGCTCTCCCAGCTGAGCTAATCCTCCGATATATATTGCCCAGCGACGTCCTACTCTCACAGGGGGAAACCCCCAACTACCATCGGCGCAAAAGAGCTTAACTGCCGTGTTCGGGATGGGAACGGGTGTGGCCTCTTTGCCATCATCACTGGACTATTTGGTTTTGAAAGACAAGATT
>NZ_JASISN010000022.1:0-52438 GCF_030063085.1 Planococcus sp. S3-L1
GGTATCTGACTAGAACAAAAAAATGTATTTTCATCCAAATATGGCTTTGATGAGGTAACAAGTCCTATGGTAGTATAAATAGATTATAAGTAGGAGGGATAGGGTGGAAAATAAATCAGCGTGGCTACTTATTGCAATCGGTGCTTCACTATGGGGTGTTATCGGGGTTTTTGTCACTTACCTTTATGAAGTAGGGTTTACGCCACTTGAAGTTGTCGCTGTGCGCGTATTAACGGCATCCATCTTCATGGTTCCTTATGTTTTGATGAAAAATCGGAAGTTGTTCAAAATAAAGGTGAAGGATTCTAGGTATTTCATAGGTACCGGTATTATTAGTATTGTTCTCTTTAATTGGTGTTTGTTTAGTTCAATGAAAGAGTCTTCCATTTCGGTTGCCTTTATTTTGCTGTATACAGCACCGGCGTTCGTGACGATTTTATCGCGCATCTTCTTTAAAGAAGCATTAACCACTCGCAAACTCACAGCCCTTCTCATTACGTTAGTAGGATGCTCGCTTGTCATTGGAATCTTTTCTAATTCTACCGCATCCATTTCACTTTATGGATTAATCCTCGGACTCGGATCAGGATTTTTCTATGCGCTTTACAGCATATTCGGAAAAGCAGCCTTATCAAAATATGACTCGTTAACCGTTACGGTATACACGTTTCTCTTCGCGACCGTGGCAATTGTCCCTTTTAGTGGATTAGGTGCAAAAATAACTCTTCTGATGGACGTAAAAGTGCTTGGACTGGTAATTGGACTTGGCTTTCTTTCGACCATGTTGCCATTTATTTTTTATACAAAAGGTCTTCAATATGTCGAGTCAAGCCGCGCCTCTATTATCGCAACGATTGAACCTGTCGTTGCTTCGGTCGTAGGGTTCTTTATCTTTAATGAAACGTTATCAACGTGGCAATACGTAGGGATGGTTATGGTGATCAGCTCGGTCATTATTGTACAGGAATCAAAAAAACAAAAAGCCAATCGTCCCCAGCAATTTGACCAAGCTGGCGTGTGATTTGGTTAAACAACCTCTTTACTACTCAATAGGAGGATATGATAAAGTTTATCATGGTCACAAACCGTTTGGAGCGGAATCGAAAATTAAAGATCACTTTAACTTGTGAATGGCGGGGGAAAAATTTTGACTGTTTGAAAGTAGAAAGAGATTTTATGTAAGGAGGTAGTTGTTTTGTTAACGTATCCTGTTTCTACTACTCGAAGTGAAAAGTTAGAAATGATCGCTGTATTAAAAGACCGGTTGTTGGCAGCTTACGGGGAGCAGCTACTAGCCATCGGAGTATACGGCTCTATCGCGTTAGAAACAGAAGGACCGTATTCAGATATTGAAATGCATGTGGTGACAAAAGAGTATCATTCGATAGAAGATCTTGAATTTGTTTACGACAAGTTCAAAATCGAAATAGGTTTTCATGACAAGCAGGCGTTTTTTGAGAAAGCCAAAAAGATTGATGATGCTTGGGCGATCAAAGCAGGAGCGTTTATCCATGTTTTACCTGTATACGATCCTACAAACCTGTTTGAACAAGTGAAATGCTTGCCTTTTGAAGGGTTGAGTTCATCTGCTCACCGTGTAATGAAAGAATTCATGGTGGGGGAGCCATATGAGACCATGGCAAAAATTCGTAATAGTTACCATAGCGGCAACCACAACTACATCCCACTTGGCGCAAACGATTTGGTATGGGAAACAGCCAAGTTAATCGGTCTTGCAAATCATACATACTACAGTACAAGAGCAAAAACTTATGAAGAGTCCGTACGGATGAAGTCGGTGCCTACTGGTTACCGAGAACTCGTGCAGTTCGTTATGAATGGACAGTTGACGGATACGGAAACCGTTTACCAGCTTTGTGAAAGTTTATGGACAGGGTTAAATAGATGGATGGAGTCATTAGGCTTAAATTATCGACTCACTAAACTTCCATTTTAGTTTTAAGCAGGAAATGAATTTTGATAATAAGTATTTCAAAACGGAGGAACTTATAAAGTGGATAGCAATTGCTAAATTACAGGAGTACCGTATATATCCACAAGGGATTCGGTTACCGATCCAGCAGTTTGCAGAGAATCAGAAAAATGTTGTGTATTTAGGGGATATAAACTAAACGAAAAAGAAAGTATGGGTTTTTATTAAAAATGTAGTTATCTACTTAAGGATATTCTATTAAATTCATAACATAGCAACTAAAGAACTACTCAAGTGACTGAACAAAAGTGCAATCAATACACAAAGACCGCAGTTCAACTGGAACTGCGGTCTTTGAATTTTAGAAAAAAATAGATGGAAACAGCAAGTATCTTCTACGTAGCTACTGCCATCTTGTGAAAAAATGCTGTATAGTAATGAAGGATATAGAGAGAAGTGAAAGGGGTTTTCAAAAGATGATGCAAAACCCAACAGGAAGAAAACGGCTCGGGCTGGCATTGATTTTAAGCATGCTCGGCATATTAGCGCCATTGAACATTGATATGTACTTACCAGCGTTTCCAGCGATTGCAGATGAACTAGATGCGCACGTGTCATTAGTTCAACTTAGTTTGACTGCGTGTTTAATTGGACTCGCGGCTGGGCAAATCGTCGTTGGGCCTTTTAGTGACGCGGTAGGAAGACGAAAGCCACTCATTGTTTCCGTCATTTTGTTTGCACTCGCCTCCGTACTCTGTGCCCTTGCTCCGAACATTGAAACATTGGTTGCGGCTCGTTTTGTTCAAGGATTTACTGCATCGGGTGGTGTGGTGTTATCGAGAGCGGTCGTGAGCGATGTGTTTACAGGACGAGAAATGACCAAGTTTTTTGCGTTATTGATGGTGATTAATGCAGTTGCTCCTATGGCTGCTCCTATTGCAGGGGGTGCCATTTTGGCGTTGCCGTTTGCTGGCTGGGAAACAATATTTTATTTCCTTGGTTTACTAGGTGTAATCATGGTGATTGTGGTGATTTTGCGCTTACCGGAAACTTTGCCGCCTGAACAACGCGTGCCAAGTTCCATCGGTCATTCGGTTCGGACAATGGCCAGTTTGTTTAAGGAATGTCCCTTTATTGGCTACGCGCTTGTGGTCGGACTAATTCACGGGGGAAGCTTCGCCTATGTTGCCGGGACGCCTTTTGTCTACCAAGAAATTTACGGTGTGTCGCCTCAAACGTTTAGTGTGTTGTTTGGCATTAACGGTATTGCTATGATTCTGGGCAGTTTCATTATCGGAAAGTTTGGTGGCAATGTTTCTGAGCACCGTTTGCTGCAAGGAGCTGTCGTGGTCGCCGTGAGTGCTACGTTTGTGCTGCTGATGATGACACTCATCCAAGGGCCACTCGCAACACTTGTGATTTCCATTTTTATTTACATGATTGCGATTGGCATGATCTTTACGAGTTCGTTTACGCTGGCGATGAAAGGACAAGGACACCGAGCAGGGAGTGCAAGTGCCGTTGTGGGCATGTTGCCTTTAGTTATTGGGTCGCTTGTGTCACCGCTCGTTGGAATCAATGAAACCTCTGCGGTTCCAATGGGCGCTATTTTATTTGGAACGTCTGTACTCGGAACGATTGCCTTTTTCTTTTTAACTGGACATCGACAGCAAGTCAAACAATAATGAGAAACAAGAGCAGAGGAAAGTTAATCTCGCTCTTGTTTTTTAATTTTCATAAATAACATGAGTATTCAAATATCTTGGGTGTTAATTGGAAAACTCTTTTGTTGAACCTCGCAATTAAAGAGTCTTTTTTGTTTAACGTTTCCTAACTCGAGGTATAAGGAACAAAAAAGCTTGTGTCAACAGTAGAGAGCGAGGGATATTCATGTTTGACAAAACAGCTGGGAGTTATGTCACCGAGTTGCTGAAAGAGTGGAAAGTAAATCACATTTACGGGATGCCCGGAGACTCGATCAATGAATTGATGGTAGAATTGCGAAAAGAAGAAAGCATCCGTTTTATCCAAGTTCGGCACGAAGAAACCGGTGCATTAGCAGCTGCCGCTCTTTCCAAATTGACAGGAAACATCGGTGTTTGCTTGTCTATTGCAGGTCCCGGAGCGGTTCATCTGTTAAATGGGCTATACGATGCGCAAAAAGACAAAACACCCATGCTAGCTATCATTGGACAGGTCGATAGCAAGTTGGTCGGAACAGATACGTTTCAAGAGCTTAAAATGGAATCTCTGTTTGAGGAAGTTGCTGTTTATAATCGGTCTGTTCAGCATGCAGAACAACTACCGGCTATGCTTAATCAAGCGATTCGTACTGCCTATGCTGAAAAAGGACCTGCAGTGCTGATTGTTTCAGGTGATTTGTTTAGTACAAAAATCAAACATGAAAAACCACTTACGTCCGCTATTTTTTCTAGACCGAATATACGAGCTTCTGAAGAAGACTTGCAAGACGCATTAAAATTGCTAAATGCTGCGAAAAAACCCGTGATATTGGCTGGTAAAGGGGCAAAAGGGGCAAAAGCGGAAGTATTGGCATTGGCAGAAAAGCTGAAAGCGCCATTAATTGCTTCTTTTCCAGCGAAAGGCATTATTCCGGACGACCACCCACATAATCTCGGTCAATTGGGAAAGTTAGGGACTGATCCGGCTGAACAGGCTATGCAAGAAACAGACTTACTGATCCTAGCAGGTACTGCTTTTCCATACCGAGATTATTTGCCTGCGGATGTAGCTGCTATTCAAATTGATACAGATCCGAAAGTAATCGGCAAGTATTATCCGGTGTTGCTTGGACTAGTGAGTGAACTCGCAGCAACTGCTACTTGGTTGACTGCCAGACTAACGGAAAAAGAAGATGCCTTCCTTTTAACGTACCAGCAAAAGCGTGAACGGTGGCATGACACGTTGCAACAAGACATGAATACAGAAACTCACCAATTGCAGCCGCAGCAAGTTATAGCGGAGGTACAACGCATTTTACAAGAGGACGCCATTGTCTCACTCGATGTTGGCAGTATTACGTTGTGGGCGGCACGCTATTTGCAACTAAACAATCAACAACTCGTGGTGTCGGCGTGGCTCGGGACGATGGGGTGCGGCCTTCCGGGTGCCATTGCAGGGAAGCTGGCGTATCCCGACAAGCAAGTTGTGGCTTTACTCGGGGATGGCGGATTTTCAATGGGCATGCAAGACTTCGTCACGGCAGTTAAATACGACTTGCCGATGATTCTCGTTGTTTTTAATAACCAAAAACTCCAATTGATTGAACACGAACAACAAGAAATGGGCAACAAATCAACCCAAGTAGATTTAGCAAATATCGACTTTGCCGCCTTTGCTCATGCTTGTGGCGGAGAAGGGTATACCGCTAAAAACCGTGATGAGCTGAGACAAGCGTTGACAAAAGCGAAAGGTAGTCGGAAACCGGTGATTATCGACGTGTTTGTAGAAGACAGCACACCACCTTCTTAAATTCAAAATAAAAAAGCGGACGATTATCTTCGTCCACTTTTTTATTTTGGTTATTTTTTATATACCGTGGTCAAATCGTGCAACGCTGCAGGCAAGGGACGTCCAAAATAATATCCTTGGTCTTTATCGCATTTTTTACCTCGTAAAAAGGCTAATTGCGTATCGTCGTTATTTGTTGTTTACCCGATATTGCCTTGGTGTAACACTCACAACTTTCTTAAATGCCGCTTGAAACTGCGTATCGCTTTTGTATCCAATTTTACTAGCTATTTTGGAGATGGAACTATTACTCGTACATAGTAAGTATTTCGCTGTATTGATACGACAAGAGATGATGTACTGGAGCGGACTCACACCGGTAACTTGTTTAAAAAGACGTGCTAATTGATATTTATTCAACTCAAATCGCGTAGCAAGTTCTTCTAATGACAGCGATTTTGTGTAGTTTTCCTCCATATAATGCTTGATCTCTTGAATTGTTTTATCCAAGTTTGAGTAACTGATTGATTCTCGGTTATTCGCAGAACGAATTACGTGTAGCAAGATCAAATTTATCAAGTGATGTGCTATTTGGCTAGAGTCCGGTCGTGGATGTTCTGTTTCTTGCTTCAATTGCATCAAGAGTGAATTGAAGCTATCAATCTGACTAATAGGAATAATAGAAGGCAATTCCGCGTAACTTTCAACGTTTTCGGTACAAAAAGTGAGTCGATAGCCACTCTGCATGTCAGAAGCAGCATATAGTTGCTCATGCCATTTTCCTGCTTCTATGAAAAGAACCGTTCCAGCGGGGGCTAAGTAGGTTTGTCCGTCAATTTTGCAGTGAACCGTTCCAGCTACCACTAATAGCAACTCTACTGTTGCGGGGTGGTGGTGGAGCGGGTGATATTCCGACGTACCATATGGGATAGAAAAAGATTGAATGCTATGAAATAAGGTTGGATCCGTGGCTGCAGACAATTAAATCGCTCATTTCTTTTTCTTTAAGTTTAGCAAGAATTGATAAGAAAATCTGTATAATACCGGTAAATTTAAAGATAATTTCAATAGTAAATACAAGAATTGATAGGAAATCTATTAAAGATAAAGATTTTCAAGTAGAATAGCTTTAAAAACTAATTCTAGATATGAATATTCTGATAATTACACTAAAATAAACGTAAGATAATCGAATAAAAAAAGAAAGAAGGTTGAATATGATGAAGCAATTATGGATTAATTTACCTGTTAACGATTTAAATCGATCGAAAGAGTTTTTCAGCAATATTGGAATACCAATCATGGAAAGTCGCAGTGAGTCAGATCAAATGCTAGGTTTATTAATCGGCAATCCACCCGTACAAATTATGTTATTTACAGACGAGCAATTTAAAGGGTTTACGCAAAATGAGTTAACAAACACAAACGAGTCGACAGAAGTATTATTTTCCATCTCAGTAGAGACTAAAGAAGAACTTGATGAGACGATTGGAAAAGTGAAACAAGCAGGCGGATTTGTGTTTGGCGAGCCGACACAGCGAAATGGATTGTACGGCGCAGGATTTGCAGATTTGGATGGACATCGGTGGAATTTGCTGGTGATGTAGTTTAGCGAAGTTTGTAAATTAAAAGCTACTTAAAATATGAACATGAAGATTTGTATTTATTTAGAAAGGAATTTTTAAAAAGAAATTTTACAGAAGAATTTTCAAAACTAAAATTCTTCAATTACTAAATTTGTTGATCAATTGTAAAATTATAAACAACGTTACACAGAAAATGTTACAAAAATAGTTATACTATAAATTAGCTTAAAACGACGAAAAAATTGATTTTGTCTCACTGTCTTAAGTATACTCAATGAGTGAAACGTTACTTCCGATAATTTATATTATGTAAACTTAAAAAGAATTTAACGATTAGGCACGGTTTCTGGCTTCCCGCCTTTGTTCCTTGTTATCCAGCTAATTCGACGTTAGTTTCTTTGCAATCTAGCCACTGTCTTATATTTTGTTCCCTCTGACTTCATTAAGTTCACTGTTGTTTCCTTATTGGGTTTTTTAATCTCATCCTATAGCTATAAACTTCCTATATGTTTTTTCTTAGTCCCAACGACAAATTCATAGACTACTAGTTCGTAGTCTATAGTAACGCATCCTGTCAGTCACTTCATAACAAAAACAAACAAATAAATAAATCCCTTCTATGTAACCCCTAGTTTATCCAGTTATGAAGTCTATTGAGTTAGTAGTTCCTTATCAAAAAAATTACTACAAGACCATTAATTTCATAGAAGTAAAACCTCCCCCTTCATCTAGCTAAGATTTACCAAAAACACATTAGGTAAACACAAAAAACCTGCACCCAGATTGGATGCAGGTTTTCTCAAGTATTGCTGCGTTTCATGTCCCGAATAGCTTGAATGGACAGCCTTACTAGTAAAATAACACATAAAAACAGTCCGGTATAAGCTGCTGTGTTTAAGTAAACGGCATAGGCAGTATTGATAAACTGTGCAATGGCTAGTAATGCTGCTGAGATTAACCCGAATGTGATGCCCGAAAACAATAACACAAACCGAGAAAATAGCTGCAAAATGAAATTGGCATTATGTTTGTCGGAAAACACATCATGATGGAGAATCATTTTGCCACCTTCTATGCGCTGGATCAGCTGATCGGCACGTTTAGGCAACTTCATCAATTCTGGGATTAATAACGCTAATTCTTCTTCTACTCTTTGTTTCGTTTCACGCGGTTCTTTAAAAGGTTTTTTCAAGACAGCCGTTTTGTATTTTTTCGCAAACACTTTAGCTTCCGTGAACATATCAAATTTCGGATCTATCGTGTGTAAAGTGCCGTCCAGGCTGATTAATGACCGAAGTGCCATTCCGACTGATGGATAAAACGATAACCCGAATTCACGGACAATATCAAACATCGCATGAATCAGTTCTTCAGTTTGGATCTTATCGACATAGGCAATTTTCAACAGCAATTGACCAACTGATTGTTCAAGTTTTTGACGATCAATATGACTATTGTCTTCTACAAGCACGCTAATCGCGTCACAAATGACTTCTGCATCGTTTTGTTGCACACCGATGATAAAGAGGTTTAGTCCATCTTGCTGTTGCGCTGCAAGACGTCCAACAGCTCCAAAATCGAGTAATATGGGTTTTCCATCTTGTTCATCAATAAAAATATTGCCAGGATGCGGATCGGCATGAAAAATACCTGAAAACAGCATTTGCTCAAAAAACGAAAACAACACTGTACGTCCAAACTCTTTTTGATCGATAGCAAAATGATCAAAAACAGCTTGTCCGCGCGAAATGCTTTTTCCTTTAAAATACTGCATGACGATCAAATTATCATTGCAATACTCCTGAAAAATATGCGGAATTTTCACAGGATAATCACTTTTTCTTAAGGCATTTGCGACTTGAATGGTATTACGTGTTTCAATTTCAAAGTTGATTTCTTCACGCAAACCGTTCGCAAAGCCAATCGCTAACTCACGAAAACCGATGTTCTCAGCCCAAGTAGATTTACTCGTCACCCATTCTGCAAACTCAACAAGAATATCCAAATCGTTACGCATAACGCCTTTTACTTCGGGACGTAGTAGCTTAACGACAACTTTTTCTTGCGTTGATTTCAACACAGCCTGATGGACTTGTCCGATTGAACCTGCAGCTAATGGATCCATATTGAATTCCGAGAAAACATCTTCCACTCCAGCAGCTAATGATTTCTTTAAAATCGCTGTTACTTGCTCACTCGTTAACGGTTTAACATCTTGCTGTAAGGTCTCTAGTTCTTCGATAAAAACCGGTGAAAACAACTCTGTGCGCGTCGATAACACTTGCCCGAATTTGATGAAAATGCCACCACTTTGTTCTAATGTATCGCGAAAAGCAATAGCGAAATCACGATTATTCTCCCGGTGACGCGCATACCGAATTGTGCGTGAAAACCCGTTTCTGACGGCGATTTCTAGTACTTGACTCAATCGTTTTTGACGTCTCCACCGATGTCTGATGCGCTGTAAGATAAATTTCTGACCGGTGATCCGTTCTCCACGCTCACCGAGTTCAATTGGATCAAACAGTTCAAAAAACAGATAAAAGAGCATGGAAATTAGCAACATACTGCCGACCCAAATAATGGCACTAGCATCTGCAACCGCAAAACCAATATCTTCGCTCATAAAATCGATATAACGTAAATAGGAATACCAATACACGAATGTTGTTAAGCTGACTCCCAATAAGACAGAAAGAATTCTTTTCGTGAAATTGATCTTAGAACCCATTAAACGGCCACTGACGTAATAAATAAATAAAGCGATTGCCAATAATTCCAGTAACATAATAACGTAAATCATGGAGGACATTCTCCTTTTCTCATCCATCCCTAACTTGCGGACTTGGTTTCTTCAGTATACCAAAGCTCCGTTTAATGTTCTTGAAACGATAGAAAGTAACGACTAGTTAGTGTTAACAGGGTCCATCATCTTTTTTAAGATTGCAAGCAATCCAACTGGATAAAGAATGGTCTCAGCAAGCGACAGCTCTTGTAAACTAATCCAAGTCGCTTTGGTCTTATTGCTTCCTTCTACCACGTCAAATACGCGCTGATTGTAAAAACTGCTGTCCGTAAATTCCACTTCATAAATGAGTGAGATTTCATGAAAGACTTGTTCTTTCAGTGTGTAGATGTTTTCCAGTACATCTACATAGCGTATAATCTCAATACTGGCATTGATTTCTTCTTTGAACTCTCTCTGTAAGGTCATTGTAGAGGGCTCGCCAAGTTCAATGGTTCCACCCAGTGGTCGGTAAAACGGACCATTTCCAGCTGAATGATGCGCAAATTGTTGCTCAACTAAAATCGATTGTCCTTTTCTCAGGATTCCCAGTGTAGTTGCTCGAGGTCGAAGATGGCGACTTTTTTTATCGTGCCAATCATTTATGACTGAGGTGACAATGTGAACGGTATCCCATTCACCGCTTGAAAATTGGGTAATTGGGTAAGATTTCGAAAAAAGTTGTTCGTTGATGTCACTTAACTGCAGTCCTTTTTCATAAAGCTCAATGATTGTTTGCTGAAGGGTTTCTAAATACAGCAGTTTTTGCTCTAATAAAGACCGACCATTTTCTAAAACTCCTGCATGACTGCAAAAGACGGTTTGGAATGGCAGCGCTAGTAATTTACGAAGAGAAGCAGCAATGAGCGGCAGCGATTCACTTGTCATCATGACACGAGTTTTCGGTGAGATAAACAAATCTCCAGTGAAAAGCCGGCCGGATGGTGCATGGAATAACGAGATATGATCGTCTGCGTGTCCCGGCGTATGGATCACTTGCCAGCTCAGTGATCGCGAACAGATTTGATCATTCAGTGGCAACGCATCGAACGCGAAACGATTTCCCCAAGTAATTTTTCGGTAATCTGGGTATTCCCCATCTTTTTTGGTGATCGCGATTCCCATTGAATGAATAAAAATGGGTTTATGCTGATGCTGCTGGAGCCACGCGGCATTTCCCGTATGATCTTCGTGATGATGCGTTAAAACCACTTGATCAAATGACTGATTCGTAAAAAAATCAATCAATTCAGGCTGAAGCTTTTCAGCACCTGTGTCAATCAACATGCCGTCAACCAAATAGACAAAGACTTTACTGCGTGTTGCTTCTAAAAATCCTTCCACACATAGCACCTGTTCTTTTTCGTAGACCTTTATCACCGGCTATTCCCTCCTCGCAAAATTTAAGCACCCTGTTGTACTTTTTATGTATGATACAGAATTTGGCAGCTCTCTGCTACTTAAAATCGCAGCTTTATGAATGGGTTTTAGTTTTAAGTTGTACAAAGTTTTTTTCTTGTTGACGTAATTGATTTTATGTGATAAATCCTTATGTAGGATACTACATATTAAGTAAATAAATGATTTTTACTGCTCTGTCGTTAATAAATCATTTATTAACCGGTCAATCTCTTGACGATTTTTAATGACAATAAATTGATTGGGTAAGGTTTCACATTGCAGAAGAAACGCGGGCTTTATCGTTTCTTCGAAATATCGGTTCCAGTTAAACATTTTGACTAACATACTAAGACTGGGTTTATAATTAGAGCGCTCTACTCTCGCTTTTTGTTTCAAATAGCGAAAAACGAATCGATATGTTCTTACAGCATAAGGCATATCCAAAAAGACTACGACATCTGCAGCATGCATCGCTCGTTCTGTCCAACCCGTGTGTACACCTTCGACAATCCAGTTTATCTGTCTAACAGCGGTAAGCAACTGTTCGTCTCTCACTGATTCGGCATTACGCATGTCTCCGTCTCCTTGCCGACTCCAAACAAAATTATCTGTTTCAAAATGAGGAATTGTTAAAACCTTAGACAACTGACGAGCCAATGTGGTCTTGCCGCTCCCAACCGAGCCGATGATGTAAATCTTCACGATTCAGCGATCTTTACTACCCGCGCCAGTAACTCATCTACTTGTTGCTTACTGCTGTCATGAGGGTCAATTTTGAGTAAAGTTTTTCCGATTACATTGGCGCCTTTATTAGAACCGCTATAAACAAATAAAGTCCGTTCAGCATCCAGTCGACTTAATGCAAAACTCAATGTAATTTCGAAAAGTCCGGCTGCCACAAAATGGATGTCTTTGCGTTTTTGTTCGGGTAAATCGGTGTAGGCCGTAATTTCCATGACATAGCTAACCAAACGGCCAGCTATTCGGTTTTGCTGCGCATATTTTGATCCCACTCTGTTTGGTGATCCTTCAATTAATTGATGTTTTTCCAATTGCGGCATGATGCGCTGCAGTTGCTCATCTGAAAATAACGCCCATACTTGATCGATTGGTGCTGCAATAATGCGTTGCTCATTCCACTGAATCACGTCCCACACTCTCCTTTACAGTTTTAATGCTTCGTCTCTTACCCGCTCCATAAACGTCTTAATGGTTTGCTGGCGAGTTTTTTTACTGCCCGACAACAGCATCGCTTTGCCCATCATTCCTTTGCCTTTATTAGATCCTTCGTAGATAAATTTTGTGCGCTTTTCTCCGTCTTTTAATAAGGTAAACGAATAAAACACAACAACTAGCTGATTCATGTCAAACTGAGTTTGTTTGATTTTTTTGTCTGGCAAATCTTCATAACCGACGGTCTCCACAATGTACGTTTGCAATTGCCCCCCTTCGTAATAGCTTTGGGCATGTTTAGCGCCTAGCTGATCGTGATCGTTTTCAAGCAACACATGCTCTTCTACTTTGGGCATTAGTTTTTGTACACAGTCATCCCGAAATAAACTCCAAACTTTATCGATTTCAACAGCTATGATCATTTCTTCTTTCCATTTAACCATAATGACTCCTCCTTGAGGTTAACGACTCTTTTGACTATTATCCCATTAGCACACGAAAGATTCACGTCTCATTGCTCTACTTTTTGCAGGCAGCCGCTTGAATTAATGTGCAGCCGCTTTATAATGGATAACAGAACGGAGTTGATTTAATGAAAACTTCAACCGTATTGATTTTATTTATTGTCATGATGCAAGTAATCACTACAGCGAACGCAGTTGTTTTTGATGGTGGGCTGGGAGACATTGTCTTTTGGTTCAATTCCGCGTTATTCATGGGAGCACTTGCTGTCTATGTATACCGCATGGATAAAGACAAAGCGGCGGGTAAATAAAAAGCAGCAAAGACTTTTGTCTTTGCTGCTTTTTTGGTTAAATTTTGCTACCAGATTTTTGGAGGTGGCTCACTTGGTTATAATTTTTGATTAGCCATTGGTCTCGGTCAAACTGAATGTGACTAAGACAAGTATTCAGGAGTCTTGTTTTTCCAGAACCAATTTCACCATTTGACAATTCACCGAGCAAGGCATTGATGACACCTCCGTGTGAAACAAGCAACACCCGCTGATTTGGGTACCGATCGGCAATCCTTTTCAATCCGATTTCTAATCGCTTGGCAAACAAATCATTGTCTTCTTGATTTGGATAAAACCTATCCGGAAAAGTAAGTGCTCGCTCTTCATAGGTCATTCCTTCGGCGTCACCAAAATGCTTTTCTGCAAATTCTTCCATTTCAATAAGTGGTAACATTAAAGATTCATTGATAATTTCTGCAGTTGTACGAGCACGTTGGAGTGGACTTGTGATCATTAAATCCCAATTAGAAGCTGACAAATGATGACCACAGCGAGTGGCCTGTTCGACACCCGCTGCATTTAATGGAATATCTGTTTTTCCTTGAATTTTCCCTTGGGCATTCCAATCCGTTTCACCATGGCGAACCAAACAGATGGTGGTCATACTGTTCACCTCTTCTATCTTAACTTGATATTGGGCTATTTTATCACAAAATATTATGGAACTCACCTAAAAAGCACGTACTCCGTCTATACAAAACTAAAATCCAATCAAATCGATTAATTGAAAATCATTTAGCGTGATTCGATTGCCACAACCTCGACACGTAAAACACAATTCAAAATCAATGGTTTCCGAAAATGCATTTTCAGAAATCCCCTCTTCTAAGATTTCTTTTCGTTGTGCATCAGTTGTAGCTTTGCCCACTTGGCGGATAAACGCTTCTTGAAAATTTTCAATTACTTCACTTTTCCAACTAACCCCTACTTGAAAACCAGTTGTAATCGAATGAATTCCGACTTCTCCATTTTTTTGCGGTGAGCTAAATTTACCGGTGATTTTACAATCGTCGCATATTACATGGATTTCCATAGTTATTCCTCCTTTAGTCAAGGTTCATGAATGCATATGAACTGCTTATGGGTGTTTCATCTAATAGAAAGTTCATTTGTTCCGGTATAGTAAACGTTGTTGTTTTGATTATAAGGACCAATTGTCGAGAAGTTATCGAGAAAATAAGATTGAACTGATTTTTTTGCAATCTTTTCGTTATCCATAAGATTTAACTATCTGTATTTCGCGGCTAGTATGGAATGCATACCTATTTAACCATAAGTAAAAGACTACATGGATTCCTTCGATTGATTCCTGTACATTTCTAACGGCATATAAAAAAATCAGGTTACTTTTCCTCCAACAAAAGTAACCTGATTCCGTATGTGAAAGAGCATTTGCAGTAACACAAGCTTCGGAAAACACCAGAATCTTTCGGTTTTCCATAACCTGACAAACTTTTATTTATTAATCAAAATTTTTCGCTTAGTCAGTCGACTCAATGACAAAAGTGATCAATGTCTTTATCTTGCTGTCTTTTGCGTCGTCTACTTCATATAAGTCACAATACGTGTAGACTTTCTCAGTACCATCTTCTCCTTTTCGACTCATTTTACCGGTAAGTGCCGCTCCCTTCTTCCCAACTAACGACAACTCAGTTGAATAATTCATCCCCGTGTACCCTTCATTTATCCCGAATGCCGCATCAAGAAACGCTTGTTTCCCTACGATCGATTCGGCTCCTACCATCGTCCAGACAATGTCCTCAGCGATATAGTTTTCAATGAATTGCCGGTCTCCTTGAAAAAAGGCTTGATTAAATTGATGGAAAAATTCTTCATTCATCTCCCGCCACTCCTTTCAATTAGTAAGTTATCGTTTTACTATGAGATAGCTATTTCTAGCTGTCTTTAGCATGTAACGACCGGTCCGTTGCTTTTTTCTGCATTATTCAATACCCTATTTCTTTTAAAGTTATCCATTGGATCTGTCCTTTTTCTGTGTGATGTACACAAAAAACCGCTCCAGGATTTTTCCTGAAACGGTTTTGGATTAGGCAGCTGAAACTACTCTTTTTTTCAAAGCACCGACAACTAATGCCGTTATGACAGCACCTGCTAAAATAGCCAACATATAAAGTAAGATGCTGGGAACGCCGCCGTCGACCAGGCCGATAACAAAAATGCCGCCGTGAGGAGCACGCAGTCCGATATCAAAGAACATGACCAAAGCACCTGTCACTGCCGCTCCCGCCACTGAAGCCGGAATAACGCGCGCTGGGTCTGCTGCTGCGAATGGAATAACACCTTCAGTAATAAAGCAAGCTCCGAGCACGTATGCGGTTTTACCTGCTTCGCGTTCAGGTTTGGTGAATTTGTTTTTAAACAAACTTGTCGCAATGGCTAGGCCGAGCGGTGGGACCATTCCTGCTGCCATGACCGTCGCCATGAAATTGAAGTTTTGCGCGTCCAACATCGCTAGACCAAATGTATAAGCTGCTTTGTTAATAGGACCACCCATATCAATGGCCATCATCCCGCCGAGCAACAATCCGACCAACACCAAATTCGTACCACCGAGACTTTCCAAAAATGTAGAAATCGCTGTATAAACTTTCGTTAGTTGTGGATTGACAAGCATCATAATAATGCCGGTAATGGCAATCGCAAACACCGGGAAAAACAACACCGGTTTTAATCCTTCTAATGACTCAGGTAAACGAGAAAATAGTTTTTTTACTAGAAGTGTGACGTACCCGGCGAGAAACCCAGCAATCAGGCCGCCGAGAAATCCAGAACCGCCACTCGCGCCTTCAACACCTGTCACCGTAATCGCAATCAAGCCACCAATCATACCCGGTGCAAATCCAGGACGATCCGCAATACTCATCGCAATAAAGCCGGCGAGAACCGGAACCATTAAGAAGAACGCATTGGCACCACCAATGGTGTTCAGCATAGCCGCAAATTCGTTGTATTCCGGACTGTCGGGATTGCCGGCATTAATACCCCAGAAAAACGAAATAGCAATGAGAATACCACCCCCGACAACAAATGGCAACATATTCGATACGCCGTTCATCAAATGCTTATAAAATCCACTTTTCATGTCGTTTGTCTTCGCTTCGTCTTGCGATGTGTCGTGTTTATATATCGGTGCATCTCCATTTACTGCACGGTTTAATAACTGATCTGTTTCATAAATGGCTTTGCCCACCGCTGTTTGAATAACTGGCTTGCCGTCAAAACGACTCATTTCCACCTTGGTGTCTGCTGCAACAATAATGGCATCCGCTCCGGCAATGTCTTCAGCAGTCAACCCATTTTTCACACCACTCGAGCCGTTGGTTTCTACTGTTAACGAAATATTCAACTCTTTGGCCCGTTCTTTTAACTTTTCAGCCGCCATATACGTGTGCGCAATCCCTGTTGGACAAGCAGTCACTGCAAGAATTTTCTTTTCTGAACGATCGGTGGATGCCATTTCTGCAACTTCCGCTTTGTCTAAAGAAGCTTCTTTTTCTGCGACCACTTGCAGGATTTGCTGTTTCGACTCTGCCGCGAGAATATTCGTACGGAACCGTTCATCCATCAAAAATGTCGCCAAGCGGGACAGCGCTTCTAGGTGATCGTCGTTAGCGCCTTCACTCGCCGCAATCATAAAAAACAAATGCGCAGGCTGACCGTCAAGCGATTCAAAATCAAGCCCTTCAACCGACCGACCCAATGCAATGGCTGGTGACTTGACTGCAGCGGACTTGGCGTGTGGGATAGCAATACCGTCACCGATTCCTGTCGTACTTTGGCTTTCACGTGCTAATATGGCTGTGGTAAAAGCATCTTGATCCGCTAATTTACCAGCACGCTCAAGTTGAGATACCAGTTCTTCTAGTACTTGTTGTTTGGTTGTGGCGGATAAGTTTAAAATGATCGTTTGTTCGGTTAACAGCTGAGTGATGTTCATTTTGTCACATCCTTTTCTCCGTATGGGGAAACTACGACTTGTTCGACTAATCGATCAACTTCTTCTTTTTGGCACAAATCCGACCGAAAAGCAGTGGCACTGCCACTAGCAACCCCGTAGCGGAAAGCTTGCGCCACATCTTGACCCGCTACGTACGACGCGATAAATCCAGATACCAATGAATCGCCAGAGCCGACTGTGTTAACGACAGTTCCTTGCGGGGCTCTCGCGACAAGCGCAAGATCTTTTGTTACAAACAGCGCACCCTCACTTCCCATCGAAACAATCACATGTTGTGTACCTCGTGCCACTAACCTACTGGCATAGTCGTAGGCATCTGACAAATGAGCGATTTCAACACCGAACAAGTCACCCAACTCCTGTTGATTGGGTTTGATCAAAAAAACCGGTGTCGTCAGTATGTTCTTTAAGGCCGGACCGGATGTGTCTACTACAAAGCGAATGTTTTTGGCTTCACAAATAGTGGCCAGTTCTAAAAAATACGACGGTGCAATCGAACTTGGCAAACTCCCAGCCAGTACAAACCAGTCGCCACTCTTCATACGGCGCACTTTTTCGGTCAATGCAGACAGTTGTGCTTTCGTTAATTCTGGACCGGGACCGTTTAACTCCGTTTCTTCGGCTGATTTGATTTTAACGTTCATGCGGGTGATTTCAGTCGTTTCAATAAAGTCCGTCGTGATGCCTTCGTTTTTTAAAAACGCATCTATATAATGCCCGGTAAAGCCTCCCACATAGCCAAGCGCTCGACTTGTGACGCCTAGCCGCTGCAACACACGAGAAACATTAATGCCTTTGCCGCCTGGATAATAGTAAACGTCGTTGCTACGGTTCAATTTCCCCTGTTCAAAGTCCGGTACATAAACGGTGTAATCAATAGAAGGTGCAATTGTACACGTGTAAATCATCGAGTCACTACCTTTACAATTGTCTTTTTTTCAAGCATAGCATTGGCTTCTTTGGAAATTTCATCTACAATTAAGGTGGCACGTTCTAAGTCCATAATCTTGGCAAAACTGATTTTATTGATTTTGGAATGATCAGCGAGCACGAAGGTTTTTCGCGCTAACGAACTGGCTACTTGTTTGACGGCTGCTTCTTCCGGGTCTGGCGTTGTATAGCCATAGTCCGGGTGACAACCGTTGATGCCGAGGAAACAACTATCAAAGCGGTAGTTCTGCAAGGCTTGAATCGTTTGAGAACCGACAAATGCGCCAGTTCGCGGCTTCATCAATCCACCGGTTAAATAAGTAGTGATGCCTTGCTCATTGAGAGCTTCGACAAGCGTTAACCCGTTGGTTACAACGACCAAATCTTTATCTTTGAGAAACGGAATTAGTTGAAAGGTTGTCGTACCGGCATCTAGAAAAACACTATCGCCTTGCTGGACAAGTGAAGATGCAAATTCTGCAATCTTTATTTTTTCATCTAAAAACTGTGTCGATTTGTCGAAAATACTAGGTTCTAGCAGATTCTGCCCGGTTACAGTAGCACCACCAAAAACACGTGTTAACTTCTGCAACTGTTCAAGATCGGTCAAATCTCTTCGAATGGTTGATTCGGATGCGCCAGTGGATTCCACCAGTTGTTGAATTTTGACTGTTTGCTTTTCTTCAAGTAGCTGTAAAATATACGCATGCCGTTCGTTGGTTAGCAAGTATTCACCCTCTTTTCAATAAAGTAAATGTTCTGTTAAAGGGATGATACTTGAAATCGCTTCCAAAATCAATCATAATCGGTCATAAGCACTCAAAAAAGCCGTTTTTTATTTTATTTCACTTGATAACCGTCATAAACGGTCATTTAGTTTAAAATGGCAAAACCCATTAGAGGAGGAAATTAATCATGGTCGAAAAACAATTTACAATTACAGATGAAGCAGGTATGCACGCCCGTCCCGCATCCGCATTAGTTGGAGCGGTATCGAAATTCAAATCGGACATTACGATTGAACACAAAGGCAAAAAAGTAAACTTAAAATCTATTTTAGGTGTTATGTCACTTGGCGTACCAAGTGGTTCGGTGGTAACGATTGCCGCTGACGGTGAAGATGAAAACGAAGCAATTGAACAAGCAACAGCTGTTATGGAAAAAGAAGGGATTTCAAACCAATGACACAAACCATGTCCGGAATAGCAGCCTCCAATGGAATTGCGATCGCGAAAGCTTTTCGCTTGGAAGATCCGAAATTGAATGTTGATAAACGGACAATTTTGGATGCCCATGGCGAAGTCGTACGTTTAACAGCAGCTTTAGACATATCCATCCAAGAGCTAGAAGTGATTCAGAAAAAAACAGCTGCAGCAATTAGTGAAAAAGAAGCGGCGATTTTTGGCGCTCATCTTTTAGTATTGAGTGATCCTGAACTTGTTGGGCCGGTTACAGAGAAAATCAAGACTGAGAACGTTAACGCTGAGTTTGCTTTGCAAGAAGCAACTGATATGTTCATTGCGATGTTTGAAGCTATGGACAATGACTATATGAAAGAACGCGCTGCTGACATTCGTGACGTGAGAAAACGAGTACTTGCTCACCTACTTGGTGTCACGATTCAAAGCCCAAGCATGATTTCAGACGAAGTGATTATCATCGCAGAAGATTTAACGCCATCGGATACGGTTCAACTAGATGCGAAGTTCGTTAAAGGCTTTATTACCGATATTGGTGGACGCACTTCCCACTCGGCGATTTTGGCACGCACGCTGGAAATCCCTGCGGTAGTTGGCGCTAAAACAGCCATGGCCGATATTCAAAATGGCACAATCATTATTGTTGACGGCTTAGATGGAAAGATTTTAATCGCGCCAGAAGACAGCGTCATTGAAGAGTATAAAAATAAACAAGCAGACTTTGACAAACAAAAAGCACAATGGGCTGTCTTGAAAAACAAAGCAACCATCACCGCTGACGGTCAAGCGATTGAACTGGGTGCCAACATCGGAACACCTAAAGACATTGCAGGCGTTCTTGATAACGGCGGCGAAGCGATTGGGTTATACCGTACCGAATTTCTTTATATGGGACGTGATCAGTTCCCAACAGAAGATGAACAAGTCGAAGCATATTCGTCTGTATTAAAAGGCATGAAAGGCAAACCGACCGTTGTTCGTACGCTAGACATCGGTGGCGACAAAGAATTGTCGTATCTCGAATTACCGAAAGAACTTAATCCATTTCTTGGGTTACGTGCAATCCGTTTGTGCTTAGAAATGCCAGACATGTTCAGAACGCAGCTGCGGGCATTACTGCGTGCCAGCGTTCATGGAAATTTGAAAATTATGTTTCCGATGATTGCAACGCTTGACGAATTCCGCCAAGCAAAAGCATTATTATTAGAAGAAAAAGCGAAGCTTCAAGCTGAAGGCGTGGCAGTAAATGAATCGATCGAAGTCGGTATCATGGTCGAAATTCCTTCTACCGCAGTGATGGCAGATACATTCGCAAAAGAAGTGGATTTTTTCTCGATTGGTACGAATGACTTGATTCAGTACACAATGGCCGCTGATCGCATGAACGAAAGCGTGTCTTATTTGTATCAGCCATTTAATCCTGCTATTTTGCGTTTAGTTAAAATGGTCATTGATGCGTCGCATCGTGAAGGCAAATGGACTGGGATGTGTGGAGAAATGGCTGGAGACGAAATCGCCATTCCGATTCTTCTGGGTCTCGGTCTTGATGAATTCTCAATGAGCGCTTCATCGATTTTAAAAGCCCGTTCGCAAATCAGCAAACTGTCCAAAGCAGAAATGGCACAGCACACGGATCACATCCTTGCGCTAAGCAATTCCCAGGAAGTTGAAGATTACGTAACAAAACTAGCCAATAATTAAAAAAACGAGCCAGGAAAATTCTCCCTGGCTCGTTTTTTTGTTCAAAATGGATTGGTTGCCCATTGACTAGAAGTTGGAATGAAAATACGTGGATGCAGTTTCAGCTGCGCTACCATGTATTCTGCCAAATCTTCTGGCTGCATAAATTTTTCTTTTTGTTGTTCTGTTTCACCTTCTTTAACTGTTAAATCTGTTACTACGCGACTTGGTGTCAAAGCGAAAACCCGAATATTGTGCTTACGAACTTCTTGAGACAACGATTCTGTCATGCCGAGCACACCAAATTTTGAAGCGCTATAAGCACTCGACCCGACAGTTCCTCGCAATCCCGAGCTTGAGGAAATGTTAATAATGTCCCCCCCGTTCTTGTTGATCAATTGCGGCAAGACTGTTCTAGTAACATAGTACATCCCCATCAAATTGACATCAATCATCTGTTTCCAGTCTTTTGGATCTAGTTCTAAAAACGGTCCATATTTGCCGATTCCTGCATTATTAATCAAAATATCAATCGTTCCAAGTTCGTTCGTTAACTTTTTAACTGCTGCTTCTACTTGCGCCAAATCAGATACATCTGCCACAGCATATGCCGCACGACCGCGTAATGACTTAATTTCTGCAGTCAGCTTTATTAAATCTGCTTCGGTCCGCGCAATCAATCCGACATTGACACCTTCATTGGCTAAAGCCAGTGCAGTTGCGCGCCCGATGCCTTTTCCCGCTCCTGTAATAATGGCTGTTTTCTCTGTTAATACTTGCATACCTAAAAACTCCACCTCTCACTTGTCTCTTTCGTTTAGTTGTCTGCATCTAGAGGTCAGACTAGCAAATTCGAAAGCTGTATGGATTTTATTTACCCCTAAGAGCAGTCAACTTAAACAGTCGACTCACAAATTTAGTAGAGATTAGCAAATCACCTCAATTCAATCACATTATTCACTTCAATTCAATAACAAATGAATAATTATTTTTATTCATTTGTTATTGAAATAATTTCAATTGAATCATTTCGATGCATTCCTCCACTTTGTTTCGATTAGAATAATATTCAAATGAATGAATATATGATGAATAGCTAGTTAAATGCCATTTAATTTTAGGTGTGCTTTGGTTGTTTCGATAACGCATCTAAAATGCCCATGGCGCTCACTTGCATATCCAGTCGAATGTATGGATATACCCGGTGATTGTCTGGCACACCTTGCGTCCGTAAATAATATTGAATCCGCTCATAAAGTCGGTCAGCCAATTGCTCAACGCCGATCTCATTAGCAAAAGCACGCTGACCTTCTGACACGAATACTGTTAGCCATTCTGCTACCTGGCGAAGCGCCTTTTCTGGTTGATCCGTTTTTCCAAAATGACCATAATAGATGGCATCAAGCTTTGACATGGACATCCGTTCAACGGCATGTTGCATCGCTTGTGGATTGAATTGATTGGGCGATGTAGAAGGCAAATACAAGTCGATGCCTTCACTGACTAATTGTTCATAGCGAATTCCAACTGTATCTCCGGCAAACATGCCATTACTGACAGGATCGTAAATACTAAAATGGTGGTTGGCGTGTCCTGGGGTATCCCAAAATTCTAGTGTGCACGTAGGTCCAATGACTAGTTGATCGCCTTCAGTTTTAACAAGTAAGCGATCTGCTGGAATAGCAACGATTGGGTCAAACAATTGATCGAACTGCTCTCCGTAAACCTTTCGTGCTCCCGCTATCAGTCGGCTAGGCTCAATCAGGTGCCTAGCGCCTTTAGGATGAACAACTACTTGAGCGTTTGGACACCCTTGTAACAACAGTCCCGCTCCCCCTGAATGATCCAAATGGACATGGGTAACGATTATGTATTTGACGTCTTCAAGAGTAAATCCTAAAGCCGCTAGTCCTTTTTTGACGTGTTTGACAGAAGGGCTTGATCCTGTATCGACTACAGTCAACTCTTTCTCTCCAATCACATAAGTGCCGGTTCTTCTAGTGAGTCCTAAGTCAAATCCGTCAATTAAGTGCAAACGTTCACTAAAGCGAATGGGTTGTGAGTTTATCAATTTATCCATCTCCTTTGTTTTATCAACTACCTATCAATCCGGTGTTTAGCTTTCCATTGAAAGAATATTCTATCATTTATAATGGGAGCTTTGGCTTTTTCTGCTTCACTTTTTTTGAGCATGGAGAAAAAGAATGATGAGTTTTGCTATTGATAAAAAGAATGCGTACAGTTAACTAAACGAACTGTACACATTCTGAAAATGGGAGGAATAAAAATGACCTCATCCGTCATCTTGCAATCATGGACAACCGAACAAGTCGCCGCATCACTCCCTAAAAGACAGCCATCGAGTCATAAAGGAAGCTACGGTACAGCGCTATTAGTTGCTGGTACAAAAGAAATGCCAGGCGCTGCGCTACTCGCGGCACTTGGTACGACGAGGAGCGGTGTCGGTAAACTAGTCATTGCGACAGAAGCTGAAGTGGTGGCAATGATCGTCTCTCAATTGCCAGAAGCCACTTACGTACAAAATGGGTTACAGCAGATTGCAGAAAAAAAGACACCCATCGATTCATACCGCGCGATCGCAATTGGACCCGGCACAAATCCAGATGCGTTAACGGAAAACGCCGTTAGTACACTACTCGACAGCCACGTACCGGTTATATTGGACGCAGGTGCACTGAGCAAGCGAACTTACGTGAAACGTCACTCACCCGTAATCTTAACACCCCATCCTGCTGAATTTTCTCACATTACTGGCGTGGACGTAAATGAATTGCAAAAAAACCGCGCTTTCTATGCGGTGATTTGGGCGAAAAAAATGGGTGTGACAATTGTTTTAAAAGGACAAAATACTATTACTGCCTTTCCTGATGGTGAGGTTTGGTCAAACTCAACCGGCAATAGCGCGCTGGCAAAAGGTGGAACCGGCGACACACTGACCGGTATGCTGCTCGGCATGTTGTGCTGCCACGCTGACTGGAAGCACGCAGTATTAAACGCCGTTTATCTTCACGGAGCCTGCGCAGACGAGTGGGTTAAAACGCGCTCGCCTCATACCTTACTTGCCCATGAGTTGACCGTGCTGTTGCCGGAACTGTGGTTTCAGTTAGAAAAGTCCGAATGAATAAAAACCCAACTATACATTATGTTCTCTTTTAATCTTTCCAATTAATGCTGCACTGCCATTGCTTACGAGTTCATAGGTTTCTTCGAAATCGCCAGTGAAATAAGGATCGGGTACGTCTTTCGCTTGATCGGTTAAATCTAAAAAACGACAGATTTTCGGATGAGTGGTCTGACCGAGTATCAAACGGATATCCATGATATTGTGTTGATCCATTCCAAGAATGTAATCGAATGCAGCAAAATCAGCCGGCTGCAACTGACGCCCTTTTAAACCTGTTGCCGAAATGCTGTGGTCTTTTAAAATTTTCAAAGTTCCCGGATGCGGATCTTGGCCAATATGCCAATTCCCCGTTCCAGCAGAATCCACTTCTACATAACTGGACATTCCCGCCCTTTTTAATTGCTCACGTAAAACAGCTTCTGCCATCGGTGACCGGCAAATATTTCCGAGACAAACAAGTAACACACGAATCATGGAATCACTCCTCTTTTAATTAGGATACTTAAGCATTATAACTTGATTCACTAATCAACCGCTCCTATGAGTGAGTTCAGGACAATTCGTTGACTTAATAAGTTTAGCGGAAATGCTGTGCGGAATAGGCTTATTTAATTGGCATGGCTAGCGCCTTTATGGTGCAGCAAGCATGATACGGCTGAAGTCCTCTGCCCATTTTCATTCGGCTAAACGGCATTCGTACAAAATCCCTTTAGAACGACAAACATTGAAAACATACTAAATGGAAGACACCATTCGAATTGACCAGCAAACAATAAAACAGCTTGCTCCATCGGTAAATGGAGCAAGCTGTTTTAGCCAGTGATCAGATTTTGAAATGTCTTTTAGCGGTTGGTTTATTGTGTATTTTTTTACCCTTATACATAACCCGCAGCACGTATAGAATGCCGACGATATTCAATGAAAACAGCATAACCTGATGAAGAGCCAAACTGTTATGCAGCATTGTTTCTCCGTAACGGATGCAATTCATTGTCAGAATCAGTACCGGCAACCATAACCAGTTATTAGAAATTGACGCTTCCTCCCTTTTGCGAGCGACCGACTTTATCTACGAAAGCTTCTAATCAACTCAACATCTTATTTTAGCAAATTTTTAGGATAAATAAAGAATTTTTTATTTTCTTTATTTGATGATGGTATTTCCCAACTAATTGTCATAGAAAAAGCAGGCTGTCGCAGCCTGCTTTTTGTCATTCTACTGTAACGACTGTTTGGACATCTTGCTGTCGATTTTTTCTGGCTTTGCCGTAAAATAGCACAATCACTACCGCAGTCAGCACTAACCCAACGATGTATGAAAGATCAAGATCGAGATTAAAGCCGATTTTTTGATTGAGTATATAGACAAAAACCATATAGGTGATAAAGATAGCAGGCGCAAGCGACACCAAGTAGTTTTTACCTTGGATATAGAGATACATCGTTGCGATCCATAAAGCGATTCCCGCAGTTGCTTGGTTGGCCCAAGAGAAATAGCGCCACAGAAGATTAAAGTCAATTTGAGTCAAAGCCGCTGAAATAATAAAAAGTGGAATAGCGATAATCAATCGCTTTACTAGCTGGGTCTGATCCATCTTGATGTAATCTGCAATAATAGAACGAGCTGCACGGAATGCTGTGTCTCCTGAAGTAATGGGTAAAACAATCGCACCGAGAACTGCTATGGTACCACCCACTGCACCGAGCAAAGTCATGGATACTTCATTAACAACGGCAGATGGCGTTCCTGAATTGATCAGACCACTCAAAGATTGTCCATCAAAAATGCTCATAGCCGCAGCTGCCCAAATCATCGCGATGATGGCTTCTGCAATCATCATGCCATAAAATATATAACGGCCTTGCGATTCTTTTTCAACCGTCCGAGAGATAATCGGTGACTGCGTTGCATGAAACCCAGATAACGCGCCACAAGTAATGGTGAAAAACAAAATCGGAAAAATTGGCAAATTGCCTGGGTGCATGTTCGTGAAGTTGAGTTCCGGTATTTTGTAATCAGAGAATAACAGCGCAATGCCCACGCCCAGTGTCCCTATTAATAATACAGCACCGAAATAAGGATAAAATCGTCCAATAATTTTATCGATTGGCAAGATCGTTGATAAGAAATAATAAATAAAGATGACACCAATGATAATACCCGCTGCGATTTTACCATCCACCAAAATCGAAAGCAACGATGCGGGCGTCGTAACAAATACTGTTCCGACTAACAATAGCAGCAGCAACGCAAAGACGTTGACGATGTGCTTTGACGCTGCCCCAAGAAATTTTCCTGCAAGTTCTGGGATATGTGCACCTTTATTGCGTATGGAAATCATGCCGGTCAAATAATCATGAACCGCTCCAGCAAAAATCGAACCGATGACTATCCACAAAAATGCGACGGGTCCGTACAAGGCACCCATGATTGGACCGAAAATTGGACCGGTTCCAGCTATATTTAACAATTGAATCAGTGCATTTTTGTGTTTATTCATTGGGACAAAGTCGACACCATCTGCATTCGCATAAGCTGGTGTTTTCCTTGCTTCAACCGGATCAAATAGTTTTTCGATAAATTTACCATATGTAAAATAGGCTACCACTAAAATGACGATAGAAATTAAAAAAGTATACATTTGACACCCCTATCCTGTAGTGAAAACGCTTTCTTGCTATAACAAAAAAATAGCTTGATTTACTTTAACTTATGTAAAATTTCCAATGCGATTCTTTGTTTTCAATCTCTTCAGATTTCTAACAAGCAAAAAACCATTAGCTATTAGCAATATATTTTATATTAGTATTTTAATTTGGACGAGTCAATCTTTTTTTGTTCAATGGCAACAACTTACTCGGTCAAATCTTTTTACCAAATTAATGCTTGCTAGCAAAAAACAGGTCTTTTTGTTTTGAGAACGCTCTAGCCCCTTGTCTATCTGTAAAAAACCTAATCGCGATACTGTTCTAATTCATTTAATTGCCACTGTCTTTCTTCGGTAATCTTATTCATGTCAGCTTTTGAATCAAGCCCGACTGCTTTAATGGCGTAATCTGAACAAACTACTGCATGTCCCCGCATATGCCCCACACTAACAGCATGTCCAATTGCCCGAGCTGCCGCTTTTGCCGTTTCACTTTCACATCGTCTTGCTAGTTCATGTACGTTGAATCCCGCTTGTCTAACTTCCTGAACAGAAGCTTCGCCTCGTTGCCACAGTTCCCCAACTTGAATCCCATTTTGTAACTGGTCACTATGCGGAAACTCTTTTTCAACGTAACAGAGCACGCGTTTTGCCACACTCAATGCCCACGTTGCCAAATGAACGTGAGTTACCCGTTTTGTCGCTCTTGCTATCTCACTCCGCAACACCGTATTATCTACGATTTTGATTTTTGATTTATCTGTCATGGCTATCTCCTCCTTACCGCAGTAAACTGCAGTAGTTATAAACTTTTTTAAGATTTTCGTTATAAGGGTATGATAATTAAATAAACGACTTACCGTAGTAATTAACAGGATCCACAAAGTGGCCGTTTAAATCAGGTTCTTCGTTTACTCATCCTGATCCAAGTAACAAAGCTGTTGCTGTAGTTTAACGTCATTATTTTATGTTACACCTTCTAAAAGAAAGGAGTGATTATTCTGAATTTACTTTATTTACTTGTTGGCATGGCATTTATTATCCTGTGCATCGTCGATTTTATTTGGACGACTTTGTGGATTGATGGTGGTGCGGGACCCGTTACGAACCGCTTGTCTTCACTTATTTGGAGAATGGCTAGAATGATTGGAGGAAATCATTCCAAATCACTTAGCTTAGCAGGTCCGTTCGTATTGAGTGCAACGTTGTTGATGTGGATTTCTTTATTGTGGATTGGCTGGACTTTGATTTTTGCGGGACTTGGGCAAGCGATTGCCCCTTCTCATGGAACTGATGCTATCTCCTGGGTCGACCGCTTTTACTTTGCCGGTTATTTAATCTTTACACTCGGCAACGGCGATTTCAGCCCAAAAGAAGGAAGTGCGCAAATTGTTTCCGTTCTTGCAACAGGTACAGGTATGCTGTTCATCACTTTTGGTGTTACGTATCTAATCTCCATTTTAAGCGCGGTTACGATGAAACGTTCTTTCGCTTCGAGCATTCATGGTCTTGGAGAAACTGCTGAAGAGCTAGTTAGTAGCGCTTGGAACGGCCATGACTTTCATAACCTTGATCTTTTACTAGCTAGCTACTCAGAGCAACTCAGTTCACTTGCTGCCCAACACGCAGCTTATCCTGTTTTACATTACTATCATGCCGTGAGTCATAAGACCGCTATGCCATCAGCAATTGCGATTTTAGATGAAGCAGTGAGTTTAATCAAATTCGCTGTTCCCGTTAGCTATCATCCGAATCAGCTATTGTTGAAAGAAATGCGCTCTAGTATCGATCAGTATTTAGACACACTGAACAAGTCATTTTATAAGCCGTCCAAACAGATTCCACCTATTCCTAATTTCAACATTTTTCAGGAAGCAGAAATTCCAATGATGCCAGAAACAGATTACCTTAACGCATTTGCAACGTTAGAAAATCGCCGCCGAAAATTATTAGGAGGACTCGAAGCAGATGGACGTTCATGGTCTTCAAGTTAACCGTCTCAAACGGATCTCATTTGTCTGCGATCCCTTTAACTTGCAACAAAACGCGGATGAGTGTTATTTGTGATTTTGCTAAGTTGCTTGCTATAATTAGAATGTTAAATGAAAATTCAGTTAGTTGAAAAGAGGTTAACACACGATCCACTCCAATGAAGCTTTTTCCATACTTCTTTTATTTGAAAGTTTAGACCTGTTTTAACCGGCAGAGATACCATCCGATTAGAAACAATCGACTTTCTGAAACTTATTACCGAGCATTTCGTAACGAACGAAAGGAGTGAGGTAAATGCACAAGAAAAACCAATTTATCGTTTTATGGACCCTGCTCGTTTTCACGTTGTTTCCTCTTCAAGCATTTGCTGTGGACTATTCCATTTCTAAAGTCACCATCGATGCGCAAGTAACTAGCAACGGAACGGTTGCTGTCACGGAAAATCATACGTACAAATTTCAAGATGATTTTAATGGCATTATACGGGAAATCGTTCCAAAAAAAGGAACGTCGATTCATGAGTTTACCGCTTCTGAACAGGGGAAAGAATTAAAAGTCGAACAGGATGAAGAACTATACAACATCTTCCGTTCAGGTGAAAATGAAACCATTACCATCGAATTGCGTTACGAAATTCAAGGAGCTGTCGATACATACGCGGACGGCGCTGAATTTTATTGGCCATTTTTTGATGACCGCAACGACAGTGACTATGAACAAATGACAATAACCATTACACCGCCTGCTGATTCAGAAAAAACAGCTTTTACCGGTTACGATGGTGCTTACCAAACCGGCAGTTTACAAAGTGATGGTGGGGTTCAGTTTGACATGGGCAAGGTATTAGCAGGCTCTAACGGAGACGTCCGCGTCATTTTTGACAAACATCTATTCCCGAGTCTACCTCAGAAAGACGGCTTGGTCCTCGCTGACTTAGCCGCTGACAAAGAGCAAATGGCAAACGACGCTGCAGCTTTGTTAGCTAAACAACAGGTAGGAAAATCTATTGGCAACTGGCTGATTCCAGCTGCCGGAGCAGCGTTACTGGCTTTCTTCGCTTGGGCTTTTAGTCATGCGCGCAAAACCAAGCAGCAAGCAAAACCAGACACGCCTCACTTTTTCGTACCAAAGCAAAAAATGAGCATTCCAGCGACTCTCTATTTTACTAAGTCTTCCATTTTAACACCTGCTGTAACAGCAGCAGCCTTAATGGAACTGGTACGTAAACAAAAGATTGAACAGCTATCAGAAGAAAAATTCCGACTGATCGACCGCAATACTGAATTTATTCACGAGGCTACGTTAATCGAACTGCTTTTTGATAAAGTAGGTGATGGTGAAATTTTTGAAACAAAAGAGTTGGAAAGCTACACAAAACAAGAGCTGAATCATGCTTCTTACACCGACTCTATCACTCTTTGGCAGCAAGGCATTCAAGAAGAGGTCAAACAGTATGAGCTTTACGACAAACACCCCTTGTTGCGTGGGATCGTTGGAACTAGCGGACTGGTATTTGGTGTAGCTTCCATCTTTTTCGGGTTCTTAGAATTGTTTCCAATGATGGTTGTTTCTATAATCATTGCTATTGGCTTTATTGGATTTTGTTTTTACTCTCCGATTACTTATAAAGGCCATGTGATTCGAGAAGAATGGAAACAGCTACGGACTGCGATGAAAAATCTAGAGCCAACAGCTTGGAATCATTTAACGCAAGACGAAAAGATGCGTGCTTTTAGCTACCTACTTGGGGCAGACGAAAAATCCACCCACCTTACAACACTAAGCTTCACCACTGCCTATAGCGATTCGGCATTTGCAGATTTCGGATTGTTTTATAATCCTGTTTTGTTGACTGGACTGTTTGTTGCTGCCTATTCCAGCACCAGCACTTCTGCTAGTGCTTCAGGAGCGATATCTGCAGGCGGGGGTGTTAGCGGTGGCGGTGGTGGATCTGGTGCATTTTAATCGCTTGACCAAGAGGCTGAAAAAATCTCAGCCTTTTTTTGTTTTGCCCGCTGTTTCTTAGGGAACAACAAGTAAAACGCAATTTTATACAACAGGAGGAACTTCTCATGATTACGACAAACTCTGCTTTATTAACGAAAGAAGATTTTACAACACGCACAGACTTGCCTCAATGGCTATTAGCCGAATACACTACTTTTCACAAAACTGTAACGGATAAAACTTTTCCATGCTACTTCGGCATGAACGGCGAGATGAAAGGAGAATTACGCTATGCGTATATCACACAAGAAGACTGGCGCAATTTACCTGCAGCTGTTGATGCATTCTTAACGTTATTTGATGACCCAAAGCATAAACGCCACGGGCTATTTGTCTTTGTTGAGCCTTTCAAGAAAGAAGCTTCACTTGAAACTTATCGGCAACAGTTTTGGGACATTTTGCAGTACTTACATGATGAAGATGACACAGAATGGCCGAAAGAAGCCCCGCGCGATCCAGACCATTATTTATGGGATTTTACTTTTAAAGGGGAACCCATCTTTATTTTTGGCAATACACCCGCTTATAAACAGCGCAAAACTCGTGACCTCGGCAATGCGATGGTTTTAGGATTCCAGCCCCGCCGTATTTTTAAAGGATTAACAGGAACTGAAAAAGGCGGCATAATGTCACGTGATAAAGTTCGACAACGTGTAGAAGCATGGGATCATTTGCCAACTCATCCCGACATTAGCCACTTTGGTGACCCACAACATAACGAATGGAAGCAATTTTTCATCGGTGACGACAGCGAACCTATCCAAGGGAAATGTCCATTTACTCACAAAGAAATGAAATGATCAGTAGATTTACCATTAATGAAAATTTTTTGTAAATAAATCTGAAAGACCAAAAAGAGCCGTGCCGGTATGTTTGCCGGCACGGCTTTTTAAATTGACTAGATGAATTTCCAGCCACTATGGCTTGTTAACGTAGAGCAGTCGTTTTCCGTTCATAAAACTGCACATCTCTAGTCACATTAAACGCTTCGTCTTGATTGTAAAGAAGCATATCAAATAGTCTTTTTACCGCTTCTTGACCTAAATTTTCCAGGCTATCGGACGTTCCGACAGAAGTTAAGTTCAGAGATGAATGTTGGCCAATCTCTGAATTGCCAATTCCAACGATGCTGATGTCTTGTGGAATTTGATAGCCTTCCTGTTGATAAAAATCCAGTAATTGGATGGCAATTTCATCAGTAGCAGCAACAATAGCTGTCGGCTTTTTCTTTAATGCTTGTAAATTCTTAAAAGCTTTAAATAACGAGTTTTTATCTGTCTCCGTAACCACTAACCGCTTTTTACGAACTTTGATTTTCTGTTCTTGAATAGCTTGAATAAATCCTAGAAGACGATTATTATAAGAGGGATTATTCAATGTACCTCCTACCCAAGCAATTTCTTGATGGTTCATTTCTATTAAATGATGGGCAGCTAAATACCCAGCTTCAGTGTCATTCAAGCCAATTGAATGATGACTACCTGAATAATTAGAGTTCAGCAAAATCACCGGTGTGTTCGATTCACTTATTTTATCATACTCTTCTTTATTCAGTAACACAGAAATCAAAACGATGCCTTGTGCTTTGCTAGACAATACCGCATCGAATACATCCGATTCATTTTCTTTTGCAATAAAATGACTAATTACTTCATAGCCTTGCTGCTTTGCATAATTTATAATAGCCGGGGTGGCTTCAGTAAAGATTGGATCATCTAATGATCCAACTACCAAATGAATTGCTTTCACTTGGTTCGCATTCGCAGTAAATGGAACAGTCTCCTCTACTCCACCCAATGAATAATTTAGCTCATTCACTGCAGCCATTACTTTATCGTACGTGTCTTTCCTTACTTGATCTGGTTTATTCAGTACGCGTGAAACAGTCGTTTGTGATACACCTGCATGTTTTGCTACATCAGTCGTTGATACCAAATCTATCACCCTACCTTCTTTTTTCATCTAATTGAATTCACTATTCAACTGATTTTTCACCTAAATTTATTTACCCATTCATTGTATCACGTCTGCAAAAATAACTACACTTAAAAATGAATAGCATCTACAAAAAAACATTTACAGTAATAGGAGGAATGATTAGTCATGATGAATAAAGAAAAATACCTAGCTCGTTTTAACGCTTCTGCGATTCAAGAATATTATTTGCAAGATTTGACTGAATTGCAATCTTTGCATATGCAAAATATCCCATTCGAAAATTTAGACGTTATGCGACATGTTCCAATTTACTTAAACTTAGAGAAAATTTATGAAAAAATTGTTAATCAGCGGCGAGGTGGGTATTGTTACGAATTAAATGGGTTGTTTCACTGGCTTCTCAGTCAGTTAGGATATCAAGCAAAACTAATATCGGCAACCGTTCAAAGACCAAATGGCACTTGGGCCAAAACTGATACGCATGCGGCGATTCTCGTGGAGTTTGATACGCTTTACTTAGTAGATGCCGGTTTTGGAGACTCGACGATGAGTCCAATTCCGCTTGGTGGTGAACGCCATACTGATCACAGTGGTACTTACCGCATCGAAAAAGTGGATGACGTTTATTATGATCTGATTCGTGAAAATGAAGAGAACGAAAAAGTGCTTTATAGATTTTCAACAGATGAAAAGCAGCTGGTTGACTTTCATGAAGGATGTGTCTTTAATCAAGTATCTAAAGACTCTTCTTTTACACACAATGACTTAGTCACTCGGGCAACTCAAAACGGACGAATTACTTTGTCAGATCATCAGTTAACACGCTCAGAAAATGGACGAAAAACAAAAATCGAGCTGTCTCCAGCCGATAAGAGGAACGTATTAAAAGAGGAGTTCGGAATAGATCCAGCTAGCTTGGAATAACGCTATGATTTCCTGCATAAAAAAACTCCTCGCTTTTAAGGCGAGGAGTTTTTGTGTTTTAGTTAAATAAATCTGGGTAAATTGTTTTAGCTACTAATTCCACAGCGTCACCAATGCGCGGTCCAGGGCGTGATGTGATATCAGAATCCAAGAAAAAGACTTGATCGTTTTGAATCGCTTCGATATCGCTCCAGCCTTCACGTGCTTTGATCTCCCCGATTGGATCTTCCGTATAAGAAACCGTTGTTGTGATAATTTCTGGATTTCGTGTAATGACTTCTTCTTCTGAAATTTTTGGCCACCCTTCGAGGTCACCAAAGATATTTTCGACATTGGCATGGTTCAGTATTTCTTGTTGGAACGTTTTTTGACCTGCTGTATAAATTTCGGGCGAAGGACTGATTTCAAAAAACACTTGTTTTTTCGCTTCTACCCCTTCTATTTTTTCTTGTACTTCTTCAATTTGCTGCTGAATTGAGCTATTTAACGTATCCCCTTTGTCTTCAAGACCCATGACGGTCGAAATTTGTTCGATGTCGCCATACACATCTTCAAAAGATTGCGCTGATTCAATAACAAATACTTGGATACCTGCAGCTTCTAACTCTTCATAACCGGTTGGCGCACCTGTAGAATAACCGATGACGACATCTGGATCCATTTCAATGATGCGTTCTGCGTTAAAAACGACTGAATCTGAAATACGTTCAACTTCAGCTGCTTCTGCTGGATAATTATCATAATCAGTCGCGCCAATCACTTTTTCTCCTGCGCCAATGCCATACAAAATTTCAGTATTACTTGGAATAAGTGAGACAACTGTTTTAGGTACTTTTTCAAACGTCAACTCGTTGTCTAAATCATCTGTAACGGTATAGTTTGCTTGTTCCTCTCCTTTATTCGTTGGTTCTGCATCTGTTTTTTCTGTTGTTTCTGATTGACAAGCACCTAGAGTTAAAACAACTGCTCCGATAGCTACGTATTTGAACGAGGAAATTTTCATTGTTGATTGGTCACTTCTTTCTTTTTAGGTCTAGTTGGATAGGACTTGCTGACGAACGGGATTTCTTCCACTCCGTGATGCTGATTAACATAAACAGCCATCGTAAAAAGCACGTTGGCTAACAAATTGGCATAATCAAAGAGAATGTTCGGTATTTCTCTTTCTAAACTCACTTTGTGCAAGGCTCTTACTGATTTTTTCGCTTCACTGCGACAAACATGCAGGACGCATGCAGCGTGTGTTCCTTGCGGCAAAACAAAATTACCGATTTTATCCTTTGTGAAGTTTACATAATAATCATACATGTTACTTAGCTCAATCAAGTCTTCCTCATGAACGGCTATTTTACCGCGAACTGAGCCGTTCAAATGATAAGCCATAGGTTGTAAAATCTGCAGATCTCGTTGTATAGCTTCTATATCTTGTGTCAATGACAGGGCTTCTCCGATTCGGGTAGTTAACGAATCAGTCCTAATTTCAAAATCCACAGTAACTGCAGATTCCTGCATAAATGGATAACAAAGATAACGCATGTCTTTTTTCATCATTCCACCTCACTTCCGTTTGGTGAAGATCATGGCATTGAACGCTCTCTAAACAGCAAAAAGCCGCCCTCAAAAGAGGACGGCGGCATAGCTATTTAGAGACATACTTCAGCAGTCAAAATAGAAACGTTGCCGTATGATTCCCTTATCTTCCGAAGAGTAAAAATACGTTCAAAAAAAGGTAGGTCTCCTGGCTTGTGCATCGCTTTACTTTAAGAACCTTCCCGTTTAGTTGGTAACACTAAACAGTGGCATTTTCTTATTTCATACGCACTTACAGTTGCGGAAACAGCCCCGGAATCTAACCGGGTTCCCTGTTATGCTGACGAATCAGCACCTTTTTTCTGCATGATTATTCACTTGTTTCTAGTTTAGCATATGTCGTACGACAAAAGACATACTTATCGAACGATTATTGTTGATTGACCAGCAGTTTCACTTTAGGCAGTTCGGCAAAAACGATTCGTTTATGCCATCTTAAATAAAGAGCATGCTCTGGCGAAACGGGTATTTTTATCCCTCTTTTTAATTGGTAGGTGGGATAATGTTCTTCTGGAATTTGACTCGAAATACGGAGACTTCCGCCTCCGGTAAATGCGATGAACCCCGCTGAATACAAAGCAGCATGATTGGCACAAAGTAAGATGCCATTAAAAGCATCTAGCCGCTCTTCAGCTGAGCTGTCTTTCCAAGGCTTGGCATGCGTCGCTTTCAACACAGTGTCAATACCAATTCCACAAAGTGGACATTCTCCGTTCCAAAGCGGCAATAAACTATCTCTGAATTGTTCTTTACCTCTACGCATTTTCGTTTTGATTTGTAGTTCTGCTTCTGCAATCAAGCTGATTAATGGATCATGCTCTGTTTTTTTAATCACTTCCATTGACAACTCCAATTGTTCGACTTCCAAGGTGAAAATATTTAAGGCGCTAATTAGTTCTAAAAATTTCATCGCCAGTTCTTCATTGCATGGATACAAATAACCTGAATTGCCACTAGCATCTTCTTGAAATGCCGCGTATTTTACGGGCAGTAAAGGCTCTATGTCGCTAAAAAACGCCTTAATGGATAACGGATTGTCCAATTCGCGATAAACAGCCCGTGCGATAAATACCTCTTCAGTGCTGTCCTGCTGCTCGTCTGTACTTTTAGGTTTGGTTCCATGTTTACAATCTTCTCGTACATGACTAATAGCTACTAAAAATCCTTTTACATAATGAAAAACGATATCGCCTTTTTTTAACTCCTGCATTCGTTTCCAAGAGTGTGGAATCATCCCCGATTTATCAACCCTCGGTGACCAAAGAACCTCTGCGTTGCGTTCTTCTTGATAGGTCTCTCCTTGCATAACAATAAAACTATTCATGAATATCCTCCTAATAATAACATTGCTGAAATTCAATGACTCCTATGTAATAAATCAAGTTAGATAAAGAAAAACCTTTCCTTTTATTTTAACTCAAATCCAAAGCTTTTGTTGGGATTAAGAAAAGCATAAGCGCCGCAGCAAAAACAGCCACTATACACAGTGACTGTTTCATCATTTTTTCCGATTAAGATTTTACCAATTCACGTGCGTTTATTTCAGAATGAGCTGTCACACAATTTCTTCCATTATGCTTTGATTCATACATGGCATTATCGGCTTCACCAATCAATTCATCTAAGCTTTTGTCTCCTGTACTCATGCTGACACCCATTGACACTGTTAGTTTTCCTGCCGGTTGCAACTCTTCTCCGACAAACGGATAAAGCTCTATTTGTTTTCTAACAATTTCAGCAAGCATCAAAGCTTCACGTTGGTCTTGAGGGTTCGTAATGCAAAAAATAAATTCTTCTCCTCCATAACGAGCTACATGATCTTTGCTACGCGTATTGTCTTTCATTAATTGGCCAAGCGAACGAAGTACGGCATCTCCCTTTTGATGCCCATGTGTATCATTGTAAATTTTGAAATAATCCACATCCATCATAACAATGGCGAGTGGAATTTGTTGCACAATCAACGGCGCTAGTGTCTTTTTGAAAAAACGGATATTGGGCAACTGCGTCATCGGATCTTGATTTGAGTAATATTCCAGTTCTGTTCGCAGCAATAGTTGACGACTTTCTCCATTGGTGATTAAACCCATCGCCAATACCGCAACTCCAGCAAAAAACAACATGGCAATAATAATAGAAATAGTTGCTGGTGTAAATAAAAACATCCAGACTGATTTCAACATTTCGAAAATCAAAAAACCAGCCATCATTTTTTTGAGATTCAATAAATTGAAAAACTTATTTGATGATTTTTGATTGTGAAACAAGCTGCCAATAACGACTGGCAGTACAATCGTTTGCAAAATACCCAATACAACCGTCGGACCTTCGAAAGAGTACCGGAAGTATGCCGGGAATATAGCAGATAGCAGTCCAACTTTCCAACCAGCAATGTATGAAATAAAATAAAGTGGAACTTCACGCAAATCCAGTCTCATGCCCATATAAAAATACGGATTATACATGACGGAAAAGGTTAAAAAACTTATGAAGACAACACTTAATAGATATAAGAACTTTGATTCAGTCAAGTTTGGGAATAATAATTCTTTTGCTTTTAACGCCAAATACAATAAGGCGATAATTAATGCCATGTTTTCAAGAAAGAAAAAAAGCAATGCTGCCATCTATACATCTCCTATTCATAAGATATTCTATAATAGTCTACAATTAATAAGTCTAAAAATATAGATTAAATACAATATTGTACAAAATTCTAGTTGATTTGTGCTTTTCCTTTTCATATCCATGTATTTTTTATAAAGACAAAAAACACTTTAGCAATCTCAGTTCAAGACTGCCTAAAGTGCATGTATTGACTAAAAAAATTCTAGAGTAATTTCGACATAAACCATTCATTCATGTAGTTACCACCAATACCAATCGACTCTCTTTTGAGTCCCTCTACTACAAAACCTCTTTTTTTATACAACGCAATGGCAGCGTGATTGTGTTCTAATACGGTCAATTCAATGCGGCGAATTTCTTTGTCTTTTGCCCACTCTTCCATGGCCACGAACAATTGACACCCTATACCTTTTCCCCGCTCTCGCCGCGAAACGCCTATTGCGATGTGAATCGAGTGTTGCTTACGTTGGATTTCTTCTCCTATCGCAAACAAATATCCCATTAATTGTTGACCTTCCTCTGCAACGAACACAATTGACTCTTGCCCCATTGAAAAAAGGCGTTGTTGTAATTGCTCAGGAGTCGTCTTTCGTTCACCAGGATCAAATAGCATCAACCCGGATTGTTCAACTTGTTTCATTAGGCTAGCCAATTGTTCGGCATCCTTTGGAACTGCTTTTCTAATCAACACAGCCATTCTCCTACCTTTTTAAACGAAATTTTCAGATGATTTCGGGTCTATTCGCCAGTTTTCTTTTGGGCTTTCTGACAAATAATCCTGTATATACAAGAAGCGTACCAATCATAAGCAACACGCCCATATAGACAGACATCATCGTTGGAATTAAAAAAGCACCAATAATAATGGTCGAGCGCGCTAAAAGATCTGCCCCACTAAATGAAATGTTAGAAAACGCCGAATACGATCCCCGTTTGTCTTCTGGTATCATATTGGCCATTTCCGCATTTCGGACAGGTGAATAAACCAACTCCCCAATCGTGCCAATAAAATTAAACAAAATCAATAAATACCAGCTATTCGCTGATGTAATCGTGACATAGCCAATACTGTAAAGCAATAATCCTGTCAATAAAACATGCTTTTTAGAAAAGCGATCCGTGAATCGATTGACAACAAAAGTAAAACAGACAACTAGCAACATATTTTGGATATTTAGCAAACTAAGCATTCGTACACCTGCGACATCAAAGTCTGCAATCGTGAATGTCTGAAAGCTTTCCGCTAACCGGACACCAATATAGCTATTCAATGAAAATTCCGCTGAAAATATAAACATCGATCCAATGACTACTTTAACAAATGGACGGTCCTGAAAAGCCACTCGATAGTTTTGCAGTAAGTCAATCAGAACATTGTGATGCTGTTTTTTCAAGCTCACAACACGCTCATCTTTCAACCAAATGTGATAGGCAATTGGCAAGCTTGCAGATGTCACTGTCAACAACATAAATAGTTCAATTTGATGATTAAGATACAACAAGCCACCAAGTGCAGCGCCAATAGCCATCGACAAATTGACCATCCAGTAATCGATGGCATAAATAGCTTTGCGATTTTCTGGAGTCGTTGAATCAATGATGATGGCATGCATCGCGGGGCGTCCTAAACTACTCGCAATTATGAAGAACACATAGGCTAATGCAAACAAGCCAATCCATCTATCCGTAGGTAGCAAGCTTACTGCCATTAGCAAGAACATACAGGCACTCAAGAAAGATGTCATGACCAGTACTTTTTTTCTAGGAAAGCGGTCTGAAATGTATCCACCGATCATATTCACAAAAAAACCGATGAATACGGTGATAATCAAAAAAGACCCCGCCCAAACTTTGCTCATTTCCTGTGCAAAGAAAAGAGCCATGAATGGCATCACAGCTGAAGCCACAGCTCGATTAAAAAAAGAAGTAATTAAACGCACTTTAATATTCTGTGGATAGTCTTTCCATTTCATCTTGTCAGCCTCCTTTGTCTTATGTATATTAAACTAGACGGAAAATACTAAAAATAGACAATTTTTATAGTTATGTCCACTTTTAACAGGAGGCATTATGGAAAAAATTCTTTTAGCGTTATGGCGAACTGTCCCATCTGGCAATATTAAACAAACTCAATTAGCAAACAAACTCGGTTTAAGCACAAAACAAACGGCACGTCTTCTCCGCAAATGGTCTGATGAGGGTTGGTTTACGTTTATTTCAGGCCAAGGTAGAGGGAACGCCTCGCATCTTCAGTGGCACCAACATGTAGAAGAAGTATATGAACAACAACTTCTACAACTGATAGAAGAAAAATCAATCGAAACTGTCAGCAAATATCTTTTATTTGATTGGTCACCCGAAGTCAAACAGCGTATCTTGCATCAAATTCGTGCTAATTTCGGTTATGTTCAAAATAGTATGGGCAACACGGACAAACTGATTATCCCAAGACAATATCCGTTACTAACACTTCACCCTCTCGAAGCTGCAGATATTCAAAGTGCCAATATGGTAGCCACTATATACAACAGACTAGTATTTGTTGATGCTAGTGGTGTCGTATATCCTGAACTAGCTCATAGTTGGGATTTAACAGCTACCGACCTTCGGCTATACCTAAGAAAAGAAGTCCGCTTTCATGACGGTTCGTATTTGTCTGCAAATGATGTAATCGACTGTTTAAACCGGTTGCGCACAGATTCTTCCTATGTGGATTTGTGGCAACCCATTACAGAGATTGTAGCGATTAGTCCCTATATTATTGATATTTCTTTTCCAAGCGGCTGCAGCTATTGTTTACAGATGCTCGGCATGATTAATGCCAGTATTTACAAAGAAAATGCACAGCAACTTACCGGTTCTGGAAGTTTTTTTATCGTAGAAAATCATGAACTTAAAACGACATTGCAAGCATTTGGAGATTATTTTCAAGAACGACCTTTGATCGATATCGTAGAGTTTATTCAGGTTTCTGAGGATTATGATTTTACGTATCGGTCTACTGTGCAATATTTGGAGGGAAAAACCTTTCAAGTAGAAAGCGATTCGGGATTTGGAGTGGTAATTTTAAATGCACTTAGAAATTCCCCCATTAACCAACAAGAAGTGCGTGATTATGTTCATTATGCTATTGCTAAACACCGCCATAAAATTGAACTGTTTCATACACGGGCACTAGCTAATCAGACGAGTTGTTTAATTGGTCAGCAACAACAAATTGTTTCCTTCAGCTGTCCAGTACGGCCCCAAATCGATCAGCCTTTAATCATAAAAGCGGCAAACTACACAAGCGGTGCTACATTGTGGCTGAAAGAGGCTCTAGAAAGTGAAGGAATTGCAGTCGAAATTCAGTGGATGTCTTTTCAAGATAAATTATTGGATACAACAGAAGACCAAACAGCGGACCTTTTCGTTCACGGAGAAGTATTTGAACTAGATCAAAACTTTTCCTTTTTTTACTTTTTATCAAACGGCTCATCCCCAATAGCAACGATTATGAAATCTCAACCACAGTTCGCTAATTATCTGCAGCAATATGCTCAGACACCTTTTGAAGAGTGGACGGCATTAAATTTAAAAATCGAACAACAATTGATGGCATCGTCTATTATGATTCCTCTTTACTACGAAAAGCGACAAATTCCTTTCGCAATGGATTTAATGAACATCACGCTCAGTCATTTCGGATACATCAATTTTTCCAAGTTATGGGTACGTCCAACTAGTTAGGGATAACTAAAAAAATGAGACATAACGTCACTCTACGTTATGTCTCATTTTTTTGGTTTAACTGACTTTTGATATCGATTTAAAGGGAATTGAGGTGGGTGGTCAAAATGACATAAAGACTCAAGCTCAACATAGTGAACAGTACGAGATTGAATTTTAAATCTCCTTTTTTACCAATCAACGCTGTTACAACTCCTAGCCCACTTAGTAAATTTGGGAAATGAAGGTGAAGGTTCAGCAGAAAATCGAGCGGTCCCTCGAACCAATGAATCGCTTAATGTCAGTGGCAACAAAGTCAGGAGACAGAGACTTGCTGAAATGCGCGTGAAACATTTCTCATTCGTAAGCACCCTCTTTTACTGTTATCGGCCTCAACGCTTCAAAGACAGCTATAAAAATTAGTAGTTTGTTCACTAGCAAGACTTCTAGACTACTAAAATTTATTTTCCAATGCATTTAAAGATCTCTTTTGTCCCTGTTAGACTACAGCCGATGGTACAATATGCAAACAAAAATATACTATTTCATTATTTTTATTGCACATTAATTTTATGTAATGATTTTTTCAAACTAGTTTCCACCTTTTTTCTATAAGTGTTAATCTGTATTTCTGTATACCCGCACACAATTTCAAGCAGAAAATCGCGGTGGGTTTACCAGAAGTTTTTGTCATGCGTATTCACAAAATTCTTTTGCATTAAAAAAAGAACCTGTTAAAGGCTCTAGAGTGTTAAATTGAATTTTTCAAGCAACTCTTTTAACGCTGGTCTTTCATTGCCATTACGGCCAATAACAGCTTCTGCCGTAATCAATGAATTTAATACAGCTTCTTCTGTCGCTTCTCCGACGGCTCTAAAAGCTTCGTCCATATCCTCTTCGTGAATCGTATCAATTGTTAGATACTGTTGCGTTTTCGCATGAGGAATTTTGTTAGCTGTTGAGAACCCGAGTACGATTTCGCCACTCCCATTGGTAATAATCGAACCTGTACGTGAAAGTCCAGTCACTGACCTCTTTAAAATACGATTTAACTGGCGTTCAGACAACGGAAGATCTGTAGCAACAATAATCATGACAGAGCCTTTGTCTTCCTCTTTATGCGAGTGCAGCATTTTTTCTTTCAAAGCTTTGCCAATCGGATTGCTGCTGACAGTCAAATCGCTTAGCATACCAAAATTGGATAACACCAAAACTCCCATCGTGTAGTCTCTATGCTCTAGTTTGACAATACGAGATGCTGAACCAATTCCACCTTTTAGCGAATAGCATAGCATGCCTCTGCCTGCTCCGACGGCGCCTTCTTCAAACTCGACAGCACAATTTTCGAGTGCCTGACGTACATGTTGCTCTTGAACAAAGCGCCCCCGTACGTCATTTAAGAACATATCGTTGCATTCACCGACTACCGGATTAACAGTACCCGTCGTACTGCCGATATCAGGATTTTTCTCCAACATGTAATCAATGACGGCATTGGCCGCTGTGCCGACATTTAAGGTGTTTGTCAGGACAATTGGCGTCTCTAGCGTCCCTAGTTCGGCTAGTTGAATAGTGCCCATTGTTTTTCCAAAACCATTGATGACATGGCTAGAAGCAATGAGTTTATTATGAAATAAGTCTCCTGCATGCGGCAAAATCGCCGTCACCCCGGTTTGCATATTGCCGTTACTCAATGTGACGTGACCTACTGTAACGCCTGTTACATCTGTTATAGCGTTTAGCTTTCCAGTTTTTATATATCCGATCTCTACACCGTAATCTCTAATTCGTTTTTGATTGTGCAAAAGCTCACTCCTTATCATTTATCTTCTAATTATGTTCGAATCCGGCTGATAGTCTCTTTCACTATCATACAACTAGCACACGTTTTACTGAAGGACTTTTAAACTTATCGCCACCTTTTTAACAGTACGATACAGTCTCTTCTCCCTATTCTTTGCCCATGATGGTAAAATATATGAATGATTCGTTCTCTTTGTTCGTAAGGGATTTGTAAAACATGTTAAAGATTGAATGCTAAAAAGGAGTCATCGCTTATGGAAATTTTACTTACTTTAGTTAAAACCGTCATTTTACTTATCGCCAATATAGTCGTTGGTGCTGTTGGATTTATTCCTAGCGCCCTCATGACCGCCATCAATATTCAGTCGCTAGGACTCTATGGTGGCGCTACTTTAACATTTGCTGGTGAAATATTCGGAGCCTTGTTTGGATTTTATCTTTACCGCTTTGGCTTTTCCAAAGCAGACCCTAAATGGCTCATCCATCCGTTCTGGCAAAAGTTTCAGCGACAAACAACAAAACAAGTTTTCAGTTTGGTGATTTTCCTCCGTCTGCTGCCATTTATGCCTTCAGGTTTTGTGACAGCGGGTGCCGCATTAACAACGATTAATGGGAAAAAGTTTTGGGTCGCCAGCACCATTGGTAAAATTCCAGCTGTAATTATGGAGTTGGCCGTAGTTTACGGTTTGATACAAGTCGTTCCTAAAAGTGTTCAATACCTCTTGTTTGGGGCACTATTAACGGTTTCTGTCATCATCTGGCTACTAACAACTAAGCAGAAAAAAGCCCATCAATCAACTAATTGATGGGCTTTTCAATAAATCAATACACTTTATCTCCATTGAAAATGGAATTTTTAACGATAACATAATCAACATTGCGAATTGCTAATAGTTTGTCTCCACCCGCATAAGAAATCGCCGATTGAAGATCTTGTTCCATTTCTACTAACGTTTCTTTTAATGGACCTTTATATTCTACAAACATCTTCTTACCTTCAACGTTTTTCTTTTCGCCTTTTTGGAATTCTGAGGCTGAACCGAAATACTCTTTTAATAGTTTTCCGTCCTGGTTGATCGTTTGACCAGGCGACTCTTCGTGTCCAGCAAAAAGTGAACCAATCATCACCATTGACGCCCCAAAGCGCACTGATTTTGCAATATCACCATGTGTACGAATACCCCCATCTGCGATAATGGGTTTACTTGCTGCTTTGGCACACCAACGAAGTGCCGCCAACTGCCAGCCTCCTGTACCGAAACCTGTTTTAATCTTCGTAATGCAAACTTTTCCTGGCCCGATGCCCACTTTTGTCGCGTCTGCCCCTGCGTGTTCAAGTTCGCGAACAGCTTCTGGTGTGCCCACATTTCCAGCAATTAAAAAACTGTTTGGCAGTAGTTTTTTAACATGCTGAATCATGTCGATAACTGCGTTTGAGTGACCATGTGCCACATCAATTGTAATATATTCAGGTATTATTTTTTCATCAGCTACTAATTGAATGAAATCATATTCTTCTGGTTTAATCCCTACACTGATCGATGCAAAAAGTCCACGCTGTTGCATGTCTTTTATAAATGCTAAGCGCTTTTCTGGCTCGAATCGGTGCATGATATAGAAGTAATTATTTTCCGCTAAATATCCCGCAATTTTTTCATCTACGATTGTCTGCATATTGGCAGGTACAACCGGTAATTTAAAAGTTCGTCCACCAAATTCAATTGATGTATCACATTCTGAACGGCTGTTCACTACTGCTTTTGCAGGAACTAATTGAATATCTTCGTAATCAAATACATTTTCCATAAATTACACCCCTATACACGAATGATATATCTATATAACTTAATAATTGTTCGCCCATATGATAATGTACTTTATTTTCGAAGAGATGTCAAAGACGATAGAAAGCAAAAATTTAATTATTTACTTTTCGTCTTCTACTTCAGAATTTGCTGCAAAATTATTCTTTAGTTTTTACAATGCCTCGCTGCTTTTTCTTATCCCGACCTACTCAAAATAAATCCCTAAGTCATGTACATGACTTAGGGATTTATTTATTAGTTATTCAAACACGCATTGCTATTACTGTTTACGTGTACGAACTGCGACTACGGTCGTCAATGCCGCTAACATTAAGCCGGCCAGTACCCACATGAATGGGAATGATCCGGTATCAGACATACCACCCATGCCTGTTTTCGGCATTTCGGCTGGCATTTCAGTCGCGCCGAATTGGTCTGGGAATTGATCGACAATCGCTGCAGACAAGCCCGCTGCTGGCATTTGCATGTGTGCATACGCCTCGCGAATCGAGCTGTACGCTGCGTCATAATCGCCCGCTACATACGAATCAAATGCCGCCAGTAGTTGCCCAACGTGAGCAGTTAAACCTTCTTCCAGTGCTGCTGCAGGAACACGTCCCTCTGTTGCTGCGTCTAAGAAGGCTGCTTGGTCTACGATGTACTGATCAAGCTCGGCACGCGCTTGTTCTTGCCCTTCTTTGTTGCCTTCACCGGTTGCTGTTACGTAATCCACAAAGTAACCAATGTGCGACTTCCATGTTTCTTCAAATTGTGCACCGGCTTCGTCGCCGTAAACCGATCCTACGGCTGCTGACAAGTCATCGGCGTTCGCAAGAAGTGCCCCTGCTGCTTGGTCAAAACTTTCGGCGCCGTCCGCGCCGTCTTGCATCGCCATGACCGCAAGTCCTGCGTGTTCAGTGAACGTTGTGTTGAGTGTGGCACGCAAATCAATGGCCGGTGTATCGGCACTGGTGTTGTCAAATTTGTCCGGGAATTGCGTCGTGATCGCTACAGACAAGCTTTCGGCGAACATGCTCATGTGTTGAATCGATTCGCGCTCAAGTGAGTAAGCTTTTTCAAAATCGCCGGCCACATACGCGTCAAACGCCATGATCAACTGATCGACGTGCATGTCCAATCCTTCTTGAACCGCCGCTGCTGGCAAGAGTCCGCCTGTGGCAGTATCAAAGAATTTCGATTGTTCGACTTTGTAGGTTTCCAGTTCCGCTAACGCTTGGTCTTTGCCTTCTTGGTTGTCTTCAGCGGTTGCTGTCACGTAATCAACGAAATAGCCGATGTGCGACTTCCATACTTCGTCAAACTGTGCGGCGCCTTCTTCCCCGTAAACTGAACCAACAGCTGCAGACAAGTCGTCAGCGTTTGCCAGTAAGGCTCCTGCTGCTTGATCAAAATCTTCTGCCCCGTCGACGCCTTTACGCATCGCTTCAACTGCTAGAAATGCGTGCTCTGTTAAGGTCGTATCCAGTGCAATGCGCAGTTCCGCCGCAGGTGTTGTCGTGCTTACTTCTGTTGCGGTTTCGCTTGTTGAATGACCGCCGTGGCTGTCGGCAAGTGCTGCTGTTGGTACAAGCAACGCTAGGCTAAGTGGTAGGGCTAACAGTAATTTGTTTAATTTCATACTAAAATCGCTCCCTTTTTCTTGTTTTTTTTTTCGTTATACAGACATAACGCAAGGAGCGATCCATTAGATCACTTTATTTGAAAAAAGATTCAAAAGAAAAAAACTATCCGCAAAAGCGGATAGTTAAATTTCTGAACTTAATACAATTTCGCCTTCTGGCAATTGGTTTCCTGCTTTAGGTTCAAGCGTCACAGCAATAGTATCCCATTCTGCTGCTGTCTCTTCTAGTTGATAGTAGCTTGCACCTTCTCCATTGGGATTAGGCGAAAACGCGCCGGCTGGAATTGGCTTCCCATCTTTGATCAACCAAACTTGATAAACTTGACTTGCGTCTAATTCAGCTAATCGATCTGCCTGGACAACAAGGTTTACTAACCCATCTTCTTCGATGATTTCTGCTGTTGCAGTTCCTGAGAATGCTGCATTCGGCTCTAACTGGAATGATTGAATCGCTGTTTCTGGTCCACCTTCTTTGTCAGATAGCTGAAAGAAAGCATAGCCATTACCTAGTAGTGACAATAAAAGTACAGCTGCGAGCAGCGGTTTCCAGGTGTTTCTCCTGCTTTTATTTTTGCTTATCGGTATCGCAGACATTGCTGGTTTTAATGCCACTGACGGATTATCCTGAACAGGTTCTTCTTCAAATACATTAGCTAGAATTCGTGCTTTCATCGCTGTCGGTGGTTCCACTGGGTCTGCAAGATAAGGGAGCTGACCAGTTGCTTCTACTATCTCTTGGCATTCCGTACACGTTTTTAAGTGTTCTTCAAATTGCTGAACCTCAGCTATTGACAATGTTCCATTCAAATAATCTAGTAGGTAATCACAATCTATATTAGTCATCATAAGCCCCCCTTTCCTGCATTCCATGCAGTGATATTTTCAACTTCTTTAATGCCAGTCTTATTCGGCTCTTAACAGTTCCCAGTGGAATATTGCACATGTCCGCGATTGTCTCATGTGTATGTCCCTTGAAATAAAATAAATCGATCATTTTTTGCTGCTCTGCTGATAAGTGTTGAACAGCCATTTCAATCTGACTTTTCTCTTCTTGCCATTCGACCTGCTGCTCAACCGGTGCATCATTGCTGACCATTTGCGCCGCTTCTTCAATTGGAACAGATGGCTGTTTGCGTTTTCGTATTAAGTCAATAGCTGTATTCTGCGCCATTCTAAAAAGCCAGGAAGTAAATTTCCCTTTGCTTTCATCGTAAACCCCTTTACCGCGCCAAATTTTAATGAACACCTCTTGTAAGGCTTCCTCAGCTAGCTCGCGATCTTCTAGCATTTTATACAGAAAAGAAAAAAGGATTTTTTCGTAGCGGTCGTATAATTGTTCTAATGCGGCTTTATCTTGTTGACTGACCCGCATATACAAATTTGTATCAGTACTTTTTTCCATCCCCTGTCTCCTTTGTCACGTATTTCGTATTACTACCTTACTATACTTCCCGCTACAGGAAAATCTTTTCTTTTTATCAATCTCCTTAAAATGTGGAGTTCGAGAAATAGATTATCGCTGTGTCTTTTATTTCTCTTACTTATACTACGCAGTAAGCCGGTAATTAGATCACTTTTTTACGATATTAATATTCCTTAAAAAAATAAAAGCAATAGCATCTAATGTTTGTTAAAAGAGCAGTTTAACATGATCTACTTGCTTATAAAGAATTACAGCATTCAATCGTAAGAAAAAGTCCACCGTAATAAGAAGTTACTTTCTGCACTTCTAATCCTGATTGCTTTACCAGTTTGAGCGTATCACGGTTTAAATGACAGCCATCGCACATTTTTCTCCAGGCTGGTGTTAATGCTTCTTGAGTTTTGCCCATCATCTTCTGATCCATTTTGACATGTTCAAATAACAGGATTTTTGCTCCTACTTTACAAGTTCTCCGTATTTCTTGAAGTGCTTTTTCAGGATCAGGAATCGTACAAAAAACCAGTGTTGCAACAGTGGTATCAAAGCGGTTATCCTCAAAAGGCAATTCCTCTGCCTTTGCTTGATAGGTATAAATGGGGGTATGGGTTTTTTGGATGCGTTTGTTTGCTTGTTTACTCATAGCAGGATTTGGTTCAATAGCATCAACGCGTTCAACATCCTGATAGTAGTGGAAGTTTGCGCCAGTACCAAAACCAATTTCCAAAACTTTCCCTTGTGCTTGACGAACAAGATTTGCACGAATCCGCTCAAAACGCATTTTTTCTAGCGGCTTCATTGCAACATCGTATATATGAGGGAACCATTTAGCCAAATTCATCATTTCCTTTCATCATGTCTTTACTCAATATGAAATTCGACTTAGCTTCGTCCATTCCCTTTCACTAACAGTTAATGATAGAATACGAATCATTTTTTAGAAACAGCTAGTTGGTTTAACACAAAAAACGACAACCCCAATGCTGAGGCTGCCGATGTCACAGTCTTTTATTTTTTGGTGTTAGTAACAAATGGTCCATATTCACGACGTTGATGTTGAACCGATAGCCATTTTAACGTTGTAAACTCTTCTAGTACCCATTCACCATTGAAACGGCCTAGACCTGAATCTTTTTCTCCACCAAACGGCATATGCGCTTCATCGTTAACCGATTGATCGTTTACATGAATCATGCCCGTGTGGATTTGATGAGCGATGGTCGTTCCGTATTCGATATTTGAGGAATGGACAGCTCCGCTCAATCCATACGGATAAGCATTTGCCATCTTCACGACTTCCTCGTCGCTATCAAAAGGAATCAGAATTGCTACAGGACCAAAAATTTCATTTTCTGCAAGAGGCATATCATTTGTAACGCCAGTTAGAACAGTTGGTTCTAGCACATTGCCATCCGCTTGTCCTCCAAGACGAATTTGGGCACCTTGCTCCACACTTGCATTGATGTCTTTGAGAATCCGGTCGACTTGATCGCGGTTAATCAGCGGTCCGACTTGCGTATCTTGTTCGGCAGGATTTCCGAATTTTAATTTGCTAGCACGTGTAATGAACTGCTCTGCGAAATCGTCATAAATATCTTGATGAACAAAAATGCGGTTGATAGACATACAAATTTGACCTTGGTGATAGAATTTACCGAATAATGCGGAATCGACAGCCTGATCTACATCAGCATCTTTTAAGACGATAAAATTATTGTTTCCACCAAGTTCTAACGCAGTTTTCTTTAACGCGCCACCCGCGAGCTCACCAATACGCTTTCCGACTGGCGTAGACCCAGTAAAGGAAATCAAACGCGGTGTTGGATGCGTTACAATGTCATCACCGATTTCTGAACCACGTCCAACTACGACGTTTAATAGACCTTTGGGCAATCCAGCTGCTTCGAAAATGCTGGCAAACAACAATCCACCTGTTACGGGTGTATCGGTTGCAGGTTTGATCACAACCGCATTGCCAGTTGCAATAGCAGGCGCGATAGAACGAATCGCTAAATGGAATGGGAAATTCCACGGGCTAATAATACCGATAACTCCTAGTGCATTGCGGTATACACGGTTTTCTTTACCTGCTTGTTGCGAAGGAAGAATTTTACCTTCCATCCGGTAAGGGAAAGTTGCTGCTTCTTTCAAGATGTTAACTGACGCACCAAACTCAACTGTTGCTTTAATCACAGTACTGCCTGCTTCTTTAACTAACCAGTCAATAATTAGCTCTTTGTTCTCCTGCATGACTTCTATTGCTTTTTCAATAACCGCTCGTTTGTTTTGCGGTAGTTCTTTTGCCCATTCAACTTGTGCTTCTGCAGCAGCTTTATAAGCCAAATCTAAATCACTTTTATCGGCAGCTTGTGTGATTACTAGTTCTTCACCAGTAAATGGATTGGTATTTTTCATCTGGTTATTACTAGAACCTTGAATCCATTCACCATTTATATAAATTTTTGAAAAATCGGTTTTCACTTGGATCGTCTCCATTCTTTTTTTTGATTTACGGTTGTTGTCTAGGGCGAATCAAAATCTCATTAACGTCCACATATGCCGGTTGTTCCACGGCAAAAGCGATCGCATTGGCAATATCTTGTGCTTTAAGCATTTCCATCGGTTGACCATTTTTAAAAGCAGTTATTATATCTTCGTCTGTAATCGTATCGGTCAATTCGGTTTCAACCGCTCCTGGTGACACAATCGTCACGCGAATTTCATGTGAAGGATCAATTTCTTGACGCAACCCTTCTGTAATCGCACGAACTGCAAACTTGGTACCGCTGTATACCGCACTTCCTTTAGAAATTGTATGACCTGCCACGGATGAAATAGTTAAAATATGACCAAATTTTTGTTTTTCCATAACTGGCAACACAGCAGCAATTCCATAAAGAACACCTTTGATATTGACATCAATCATTTTGTCCCATTCATCAACTTTTAGCTTATTCATAAATGATAAAGGCATTAATCCGGCATTATTCACCAATACATCAATCGTACCGTTTGTCTCGAGCCCAGCTTCTATTAATGCAGTCATTTCACTTCGAGAAGTAACATCTGTAACTTTATAATCTGCCGTACCACCAGCAGCTTCAATCTCTTTTTTTAAGGCGATCAATCGATCTTCCCGTCTTGCAGCAAGTAGCACATGATAGCCTTTGCTAGCTAATTCCTTCGCCGTCGCTTGACCGATACCACTGCTTGCACCTGTAACGATTGCAGTTTTCCCTAATGCCATATTCGTCAACTCCATTCCCATCACTTTAGACGATTAACATAAAAACTGTCTATTATTATTACACTCTAACTGTTTACCACCCTTACAGCCTGTTTAAACAATGAAGAAAAAAGGACATCTGCTCACGGTTTTCTTGTGTTATAATTTTCACAAGATGGAGGTGTTTAGATGCGGAAAATTTCACCAGAAGAACGGCAGATTATGCGCCGTACCTATACTGAAAAAATTATAGAAACCGTTCGTACAGAGGGATTTATTACGTTGACAATTCAAGATTTGGCACGATTAATGGGTATTAGCCGCGCTTCTTTGTATAATTTTTTCGCATCTAAAGAAGACATCATCCTAGAAGTGACGGAAATCTATATCGACTACTTGAATAGAAGCAACCAGTTTATCAACAATTCTCGTTATCCTTATATTCAGCGGTTGCCAGCTGTATTTGAACAAACGGTGTTCTCTGCTGTTTACGCGTCTGAAATATATTTAACTGAATTAAAGTCAGTATGCCCGACATTCTATGAACGGAAATTAGCATTAGCGAACGAGCGGTTAGTCACACTTCACTCTTTTTATGAAAACGGTATCATCGATGGAGATTTTAATCCGCACTCCCCTGCGCTCGTAATTGAGCAAGATGAAGCATCTCTACGGAGGATTTTAAACTCTTCTTTTCTAGTTGAGCAAGGCATATCGTTAGAAGACGGCATGTACGGTTACTATGAAATGATGAAGCAACGTACTTTTGTTCCGGCAGTTTTAAAAACCGGAAGAGATCCTTATATCGAAAAAGCAGTGAGAGTAATCGTTAGCCAGTTAACGAAAGAATAAGATAGCTAGTGAGAAAACGAAAAACCTTGTCACAATTCTGTGACAAGGTTTTTCAGGCTGTCGAGAAACCCTCTCGACAGTCTTTTTTTGTTTATTTCGATACTTTTTTGATGTAAACTGAAAGAAAAAAGAAGGAGCGAAGTCCCATGATTGGTCCCGTCAAAAATCACCGTCATG
>NZ_JASISN010000023.1:0-51604 GCF_030063085.1 Planococcus sp. S3-L1
TGGGTGGTATGTCTGATACCGGATCATTCCCGTTCATGTGGGTACTGGCCGGCTTAATGTTAGCGGCATTGACGACCGTAGTGGCGGTTCGTACACGCAAGCAATAAGCGTTAGTTTAAACGGAAAAAGCTAGCCTAACTGGCTAGCTTTTTTTTATCGCATTCGCTTAAGGAAGTTGTGTTTATTTGGAAAGCTATTACATTAAACCTTGCACTGAATACAAGAGGAGGTATTCGATTATGGAGATGGGATGTGACCTTGTTGTAGATTGCATCAATAGGTCTTTGCCGTTTGAAAGAAAGTGGGAAGAAAAGGTTGAAAAGCATCTAGAGGTTTGTCAGGAGTGTCAGGAACTTATGCAGTTCATAAGTGAACTCCCTTCCCTCATGAATGATGGCGTGTTTTCAGCCCAAATGAAAAAAAGAATTTTGACTACGGTGTTTGAGGAGAAGGTCGTATCAATTTCGGCAGAAAAACCTTTTCATGGTAAAATAGTTGGGTTGCTATTTCTTTCCGTCCCTTTCGTTACATCATTGTTTCGCAAGATGATCAAAGGGACCAAGTGAATTTTAAGGAAAGAAGCGATAAAGAATTAACGGTTTTGAATTTTTAAAAACCAGGAAATGGAGCGACTAAAGATGAAAAAAATTATCCTACTACTCGTATTAACGCTCTTCTCAATGCCATTAGTTGGCCAAGCACACACAACGCTGTCTTCATCATCACCTGCAGAAGGGTCAGTGGTGGTCGAATCGTTAGAAGAAGTGATGCTGACTTTCGGAACTGTCGTTGAACAAGGAAGCACAATGACACTAGAAAGCGAAGGCACTACTTACGAGTTTGATGAAATTTTACTGTCAGATGAAGTTATGACAGGGACGATAACAGAAGAGCTACCGAACGCTCCGTATACGATTAACTGGAAAATCATCGGTGTAGATGGCCATCCAATAGAAGGAATTGTGTCGTTTGAGTTGAACGTTGAGGCGATAGCTGAAGAACCAGTGGTAGAAGAGCCAGCAACTGAAACGGCAGAAGAAGAACCAGCTGTCGAAAAAGAAACATCAGTGGCAGAAGAACAAGCCGTTCAAACTGTAGACAACTCTTCAGAAGATAAAGGCAATTCACTGGTCACCATTTTGCTAGTGTTAGCCGTTCTGGTCATTGGATTTGTTGGGTATCGACTTATGAAGAAAAAATAACATGATAGCTAACAGAAAAAGAGAGGAGCTTCCAATAAAGCTGCCTCTCTTTTTGTGCAATTGCCTAATGGAATGACGACCAACTACTCAACCAAACCATCTTTCATCGTAACAATATGGTCAGCATATGACAGCATGTCTTCGTCATGTGTAACTAATAGCGTAGTGATACCCAAAGTTTTGGTCAAATTTTGGATGAGCTCCATGATTTCTTTCGAGCGCTTTGAATCTAAGCTCGCCGTTGGTTCATCGGCAAACAGCATTTTAGGTTTGTGGATAATGGCACGCGCAATCGCCACACGCTGTTTTTCTCCGCCTGACATGGATGCCGGATACGCATCTTTTCTGTGACTCATTCCAATTTGTTCTAGAAGTTCGCGCACTTCTTTTTTTTGCTGCTGTTTGGTTAATTTGGATCCTGACACTTCAAGCATCAATAGCAATTGTTCTTGCGCTGTCAGAAAAGGGACCAAATGTGCGGATTGAAAGATAAAGCCAAACTCACTTGCCCGAATTTCTCGGATTTGTCCTGGATTCATCGCAGTCAAATTTTTACCGTCAAAAATAATTTGACCACCCGTCGCTGGTTGTAGTCCTGCAGCAATGGTTAGTAGCGTACTCTTGCCGGAACCAGAAGCCCCAACAAGTGCGGTAATTTCGCCTTCGTGAAGTGAAAGATCAATGCCTTTCAAGATTTCTTCCGCTATTTCGCCGTTGGTAAATGTCTTTCTCACTTCTTGAGCTGTGAAAATGGTCATTTTAAACCTCTCCTTGTTGAATCGCTTGTAGCGGTTCGACTTTTTTAATTTGAATGCCTGATAACGTAGCTCCAATAAACCCGATGATTAAGAATACAATCGATAGCTGAATTGTTACGGTAGCTGTTAAGCTAAATGGCATGCCAGCCGGTGCAAATTGGTTGAAAAGTTGGCTCAGTGTAATTGAAAAGACCAACGCAATTCCTGTAATAAAGAACATCTGCATCCACATCATTTTAAACAAGGTACTGGTTTTCACACCAATGGCTTTCAATATGCCATACAAGCCTATTTTCTGTACATTCATCATATAGAAGAAAATAGCGAACAATAAAGCGCTAATGACTACTAAAAACCAAACAATCATGTTAAGTGATAGTTGTTCGGCACTATAGCTTGGCATAGCCGAAAGAAACTCTTTGTTCGTAAAAGATTGCATGCCAGCAATGGTCGGGTACATGTCACTTTCAGGAACAAATAGCATTTGCATTTCAGTGGTGCGGTACATTTCTTTATAATTGTCCATGTTAATAAAAGCAACAGGGGCATGGCTGTATTTTTGCTGATCGACGAAATCTTTTATAACAAATTCGCCGCTGAATTGGTCATTTGTTAGTGTGTCGCCCACTTGTAAGCCCGCTTCTTCTAATGAGCGATCGAGTACGATTTCGCCTTTTTTCACATCTTCAAACAGTGGGGACTCTGTAGAAGTAACAAACGCAACACTGCGTTGTTTGTCTTCTTCATCATTCAAAAAGCCCATTTGAATGGATAAAGCAACGGCATCTTTGGTTTCTGTTAGCATTTCATCTTGAATCTCTACATCGATACGCGATAAATTATTGGTGCCTTCCGCATCTTCAGCCATGTAAAACTGGCCTTCTGGTAAATCTTTAATAAGTGCTGCATTATCTTGTGAAAGCCCATTTGCTAGTCCTGAAATAATAAATGTTAAAAGGCTAACGAGAAAAACAATTGAACCTAAAATTGCGAACCGTACTTTATTTTTTTTAATTTCTTTCCATGCGATATTCATGATAGCGCCTCCGTTTTCTTTAATAACTTAAGTTTAACGCTCGTAGATGAACGGAAGATGAACAGAGGGTGACAATGATAAAAAAGCCGATTTTCTCTGTAGAAGAGAAAATCGGCTTTTTAAAGTACGGGTCATTCGGACAAAGGGAGTGTTACTTGTACGGTAGTGCCTTCTCCCGGAACACTGGATAGTAGGACCGTTCCGCTATGAAGCTCTACAATTTCTTTTACAATCGCAAGCCCTAAGCCTGACCCTTTTGATGAGCGAGTCCGTGCTTGGTCTGCACGATAAAATCGGTCAAAGGCGTGTTCGACTTCATTTGGGGACATGCCGATGCCTTCGTCTTGAATGGCTAACAGAAGTTGTCCAGAGTGAATACGTAACTGGACATCGATAGAACTTCCGGGTTCACTGTATTTGATGGCATTGGTCAAAAGATTTTCCCAGACGGTTTGAAGAAGAACGGCATTTCCCTTTACAGTCCCTGTTTCTAGTTGCGCTGAAATGCCAATGTCTTTTTCTTCAAAAGCATAGCGCAGGTGCGAAAGGGTTTGCTGAAGTTGCTGGTGTACAGGCACTCTTTCAGATAGCTCTGCAGATTCTGCGTCAAAGGATGCTAAAGTCAGCAATTGCTTTGTGAGTAGAGATAAGCGTGCTGTTTCATCTTGAATAATCGCGGTGTAATGTTCTTTTTCGCTCTTTTGAAGGCCTTCTTTTTGAAGCAAGGCCAGATAACTTTGGATAGTGTGGAGCGGCGATTGAATATCGTGGGAAACGTTATGGACAAATTCTTTGCGTTTTAAGGTGGATTGTTCGATTCGCGAACGCATCGTTAAGAATTGATCAGCCAAACGACCAATTTCATCTTTGCGATGGATAGTGAGCGGCACATCAAACGTTTCTGTTCCCATTTTTTCAGTCGCTTCGGTCAATTTTGTAATCGGTTGTATTAGCAAGCGTGCAACGATCAACATGCCGATAAAACTAAGTAAAATAATGCCTACTGCCAAGCCACCAAACAATAAGTGAAGTTCTTGAAATAGTAATTTAATGTCAGGTCGCATAAAGAGTGCATAGGGCTCACCGTCTAATTCAACTGGAACACCCACTGTGTTTTTCAATTCATTGGCAAAAAAACCAGTAACGAACGTTTCGCGAGGGAACTCACGAATCCCATTAAAGGACTCTCCAGCAAGCACTTGTTGAATATTAGCTAGATCAATTGACTCATCCCGGTAGTCGCCGCCAAAACGTTCTACAGAGTCACCGTTTGTTACATAAAGTTGATAGCCAGCATCGCCAAGCATGGTCAAAGTGGCTTGTGCTCGTTCTGTAGATTCTCCATCTAAAAAATCTGCAAAAGACAACGCAATGGCCATGTTTTTATCATTGTTTTGTTCTTTTAAATGACTGTGATAATAAGCATTCATTCCGAAAAATGCGATGCTGCTACTAACGAGCATTGTCGCGAAAGTAAACCAAATAAATTTGACATAAAGACTCATCCAACAACCTCCAGCTTATAGCCCACGCCTCTGACCGTGACAATCCGAACGTCAGGTGCAAACCGCTCTAAACGCTGACGCAGTCGTTTAATATGAACGCTAATTGTTTGTTCGTCCCCTTGAAAATCAATGCCCCAAACCGACTCAATGATATGGTCTCGGCTTACAACTTGAGGAGATTTTAGAGCGAGAAGTGCCAGTAAGTCAAATTCCTTTAACGGAATAAATAACATCCCGGTAGTTGATCTGATTTCATAGCTTTTTAAATCGATAGTTAAAGAGCCTACAGTTAGTAAGTCGTTTTCAGGATGGTTGTACCGTCGCAAAATAGCTTTGACTCGGTACAAAAGCTCTTTTGCTTCAAACGGCTTGACCAAATAATCGTCAGAACCAGCTGAAAATCCGCGTTCTTTATCTTCGATATGATGTCTAGCTGTTAGTAAAATTACGGGCAACTTATAGTCTGCGCGAAGTATGCGGGTCAGCTCAAAGCCGTCGATGCCTGGCATCATTACGTCAACGACTGCTAAATCGACTGTTTCGGATTCCAAGAGTTGCAAAGCCTGCTCGCCTGAGTTTGCTTCTAGGACTTCATAGCCTGTTTGGCGAAGTTCGGTAGCAACAAAATTCAACATATGCACATCATCATCCACTGCTAATATTCGAATCATTGAAATCAGCCTCCTTGATTTGTATTATACAGTGATTTGGTGAAAGTGCGGATTTAGGAAGAGGGCGCGGTCTTTTCTGTCATCCTCAGTAAAAGATGCTCCACACAAAACAGGGATTGCCTCTGTTTTGTGTGGAGCATCTTTTTGGTAAAGCCTGCATGTTATTTGGTGCATCTACTAATGGATTAACGAAGGGATGCCTACTAGTTGCCAGACCTATTCATAAACTTTATACGCATCGCGATCAATTTTTTTAGCTTCATACAAAGCTAAATCGGCACATTTAATCAATTGTTTTTCACTAGTAGCGTGATCGGGATATAAGGAAATTCCGATGCCTGCGCCCATCGTAATTTTATAGCCGTTAAAAAGAAATGGAGCTTCATATGACGTTAAAATTCGTTTAGCGGTATCAATCGCGGTTTTTACAGAGTCGATATCAGGCAAAATAACAGCCATCTCATCTCCACCTAAACGCGCAGCCGTATCACACGGACGAACGCAAGCTTGTAGGCGCCTAGCCATTTCTTTAATGACGGCATCTCCCGCATCGTGGCCAAATTGGTCATTAATTTGTTTGAACTTACGTCCATCAAGCATCAAAAGGGCGATTTTTTTGCTTGATGGATCAACTTGTAGAAAGGCTTTTTCCAATTTGCTATCAAAATTACGTCGATTAGGAATTCCTGATAAATGGTCATAAAAAGCCATTTTTGCAATTTCACTTTGAAGTTTTTTGCGCTCTGTAACATCTCTAGCAAGTGTAAACAATTGAATCATTTCTCCATTTGAAAAGACCGGATTAAAAGAAACTTCCATCCAAATGTAATGACCATCCCGGTGCAAGTAACGAACGTCTAATGGAATCGGCTTTCCTCCATTAAGAAGAGCCGTAATACGATCTGATAAATGCAAGACGTCTTCTGAATGGATATTTTGAGTAAAGGAGTTCCCAATGTATACGTGATCAGAAAATCCTAGAACTTTTTCGCTAGCAGGAGAGACGTATTCAATTTTTCCAGAAAGATCCATTAGCGTAATGATATCTAATGTATTCTCTGTGATCAATCTGTATTTCTCTTGGCTTTTTTGAAGTTCTTTTTCAATTTTTTTAAGTTCGGATACATTGTTGTATATGATGGTTGCTCCAACGACTTCTTTCCTCTCGTTACGCACAGGTGAATAAGAAGAAATGATATTTAGTAATTTCCCTGACTTGGTTACACGGAGTGTGTCATGCGATTTGACCGTGTCTCCTTTTAAAATTCTTTCCACAATATGATGTTGATCTGACTTCATCCCTTTCGGAATAATAGTCCCTTTACCGGCTATCATTTCTTCTTCTGTAAATTCAAATGTTTCTTCAAATGCGGGATTTACTTTTAAGATATCTCCTTGTGCATCAATATAAAAGATGGGAACTGCGGAATTTTTCCAAAAGATTTCAAGTTCTTCTTTTGTTTTAGTTAAGCTTTGTTGAGCCTGTGTAATTTCAGTGATGTCGGTCACTACGCTATGAATTCCAACCAACTGACCATGTAAGATGAGGGGGATGTTTGTTGCTTGAAGATAAATGAGCTGCCCGTTTTTATGATGGCAAGCAAATTCATAACGCTCGGACTTGTTGTTAGTGATTGTCTCGTGAAAATGATAACTTATTTTTTCTAGTTCATCCGGGATAATCTTGGCTATAAAGGATGTCTCGAGCAATTCCTCTACAGAGTACCCCGTAATATTTTCTGTTCCAGGATTCGCATTCTTTAAACGCCCCTTTTCGTCAAAAACAAAAATTCCGTAAGGATGGTTAGCGACTAGTGATTTATAGCGCTGCTCACTTTCTTGCAAAAGCCACTCTGTTTTTTTCTGTGTGGTAACATTCTTGGCAATCGCATAGACCCCAGTTAACGTTTCTTCAATAACTATAGGAACCGTATTCACTTGAAAAACAACTACTTCATGTTTTTTTGTATAAAGAGTCATTTCAAATTCAATAGGTATTCCTGCTAAAGCCTGTTCGAAATTCAAAAGTGTAGCTACTAATTGGTTTTCGACAGTTAAGGAGAACAAAGATTGAACGAGCAATTCTTCTTTACTAAAGCCGGTAATTTCAATAGCTTTAGCATTGACGTTGACGATTTTCTTTTGCTGGTCGAACTCGAATACAGCATGAATATTGTTTTCAAAAATAGACATTCCTTTTTGTCGTTCTGCATCCAAAGATTGAAGCGTTTCTTGCAGCATATTGTCTTTGTTCCTCTGTTCTGTAATGTCTTTTACGGTGGCTAAAATATAGTGACAGTAGCCGTCTTCTGTCAAGATGGGATTGAGTACAACTTCTCCTAAAATTTCTCCGCTTTCGGTTTCAATACTTTCAATCATTTCGATCGATTTTTGTGAAGCATGAACTTTATGGTAGTACTCAAAATGGATTTGAGCTCGCGCGGGAGATAGGACATCTTCTATGTTTTTGCCAATATCTGTTTGTTGGAGTGAGAGAATTTTGAAAGCAGCTGCATTTGCGTAAACATAACGGAATGTTTCGTGATCTTCGGCTACCAAAAAAATCGCATCTTGCATCAAGTCAAAAAGTTCAGTAGAAAGTAAAGTAGTCTGTTTTGATTTGTCTAAAAAATTTTTCAATTTTCTTGATCTCCCTTCGATACAGAAAGCCACTATTTCAATCAAAATCTATGTAGTGTACTGTGAAAATGCATGATTGGAACAGTTTTTTGACACTTGCAGCTCCAGTCAAGTCGATTGTTGCTATCAGTTGATCGCTACTTAAAAGTAAGTATTTAACATCTTTCTCCAGTTTAGTGGATTAACTAACAACAAGATATAGTTTTTTGAAATATCGCTTTAAGTTATATCGTGTCATGGCAAAGAGAGGAGATTTTATTTTTCAATTTAGTGGAATGGGGATAACTGAATATAAGTTTATACACTACTAGCTATTGAAGGAGTATTCTGTCATTTGATTTGAAACGGAGAGACATTTCCCTTATGATGAAGAGACATCAAGGAGTGCAGGTTCATAGAGCTAAGACCGCATCACAATTTGAGGAGGAACTCATTCATGACAAAAATCGGGATTATTACAGGCAGTACACGACCAGGACGTAATAGCTTGCAAGTTGCTCAGTGGGTGAAAGACATTGCTGATCAGCGTGGAGACGCTGAATACGAAGTAGTGGATTTGGCAGAATTCAAGTTGCCGATGTACGCAGAGCCTATTTCAGCAGCATATAGTCAGGATTACAAAACACCTGAAGCCATTCCGTGGTCGAAAAAAATTGCGGAACTCGATGGCTATGTCTTTATTTGTCCGGAATACAATCACGGTGTAACGTCTGCCTTGAAAAATACGATCGATTATTTGTATCCGGAATGGAACAACAAAGCAGCAGGAATTGTCAGTTACGGCTCGTCAGGAGGCGTGCGCGCAGCTGAAGCATTACGGGTTATTTTAGCAGAGTTACAAATCGCAACGGTCAGAACCCATCCGGCTATGTCGTTATTTACGGATTTTGTGAAAATGAGTGAATTCAAACCGGCAGATCTTCACACAAAATCAGTGACAACCTTGCTTGATCAAGTGAATGCGTGGACCAATGCGTTTGAACCACTTCGAAATAAAGAATGAATAACTAGAAATAAAAAAGAGTGATCTGAATTTTTGGATTTCTTTTTTCTGCTGTATGACAGATTTAAAAGTTGAGGTGAATCAGAAATTATAAGTAGCAAAATGTTTAGTAGATTTGAGGATAGCAACATCAGCCAAGTTTATTTTATTGATTTTGGTGAAGTTCTTTCTGGTTAGTGATTCTTTTGCTTCATCTAATCTACAATGTAGTGTCACTCATTGTTTGCTAATTTACTAAAAAAATGCCACAGAACTTATACGATGGCTTACTGATCGATCACTAGTTATTTGGTGCTTGCTCCTATCAGTGCGTGCAGATAGAGTCTTTAAAAGAATTTTTTTAGACACATTTACTAGTTGGACATACGGGCTCAAGGTGCTATACTAATATCACAACTCAATAGACTTTGACATCACGTCAAAGGGGAGTAGCTATAGGGAAACCTATTTCACAGTCGTCAATACATGGTTTGTAGCCATCGGTTGTGATAGCAAAATTTTGCTTAGCGAGACCTTTGCCTTTTATTAGGCAAGGGTCTTTTTTGTTGTCAAAAAATAAGAGGAGGCTGAAAGATGGAAGCGATTTTATTGGAGTATGTATGGGTGTTACTGGTGTTGGTGGCGTTGGAAGGGTTGTTAGCTGCAGATAATGCGGTAGTAATGGCAGTAATGGTCAAGCATTTACCGGAAAAACAACAGAAAAAAGCGTTGTTTTATGGATTAGTAGGAGCATTTGTTTTCCGATTTGCAGCTTTGTTCATGATTACACTATTGGTAAACGTATGGCAGATTCAAGCATTAGGTGCTGCGTATTTACTGTTTATCGCGTTTAAGCATATTTATGATCAGCGAAAAAGAAAAGATCATAGCCTTGAACCAGAGGCGACAAAAGGTTCTGGTTTTTGGATGACTGTATTGAAAGTTGAACTAGCGGACATTGCGTTTGCGATTGACTCAATGCTAGCAGCTGTTGCATTGGCGATTACTTTGCCTCATTTGGAGTTGTTCGGTGTCAGTGAAATTGGCGGCATTAACTCGGGTCAGTTCGCGGTCATGTTGGCAGGCGGACTAGTTGGACTCGTTATAATGCGGTTTGCTGCCCACAAATTCGTCAAACTCTTAGCCGATTATCCGCAGTTAGAAACAACTGCTTTCATCATTGTTGGTTGGGTAGGTGTTAAGTTGACCGTACTTACGCTAGGACATGAAAAGCTCGGGATTATCCCATATGATTTTGCTCATTCTACAGAGTGGAAACTTATTTTCTGGGGAGTGCTGCTTGGAATCGTTGCAGTAGGTGCATTAATAAGTATCAAAAAGAAAAAAGAACAGCAAGCATAAAAGCAGTATCCAAAAGGCCGCATGTATGTTAAATCTAAGGGAAAAAGTCCATTTAAATATGTTGCTATAGTAATCACCTACTTAAGAGATGAGGAAATAAGTTGAAAAAAGAAGTTGTTATTATTGGACTGGGCAGATTTGGGACAAGCATGTGCCGAGAGTTAAACCGATTAGGACATGACATACTCGCTATTGATACAGATGAAGAGAAAGTCAATGAAGTCTCGGATTGTACGACTCAAGCCGTTATAGCAAATGCCACAGATGAAAATGTATTGACATCATTAGGAGTGCGCAATTTTGAACACGCCGTTGTAGCAATTGGAGATAATCTTCAATCTAGTGTGTTATGTACGTTAATCCTCAAGGAAATGGGGATTTCAACTATCTGGGTCAAAGCCAGAGACTTGCAGCATCAAAAAATTCTTGAGAAGGTGGGGGCAGACCGAGTGATTCAACCAGAATACGAGATGGGAGTGCGTATGGCACATCACTTAAACTCTGAAAAAATCATTGATTATATTAATCTTTCGGAGGAATATAGCATCATCGAATTGGTCGCTCCCCCGTCTATTTCAGGAAAAACCTTGTTTCAGCTTGATATTCGTGCCAAGTTTAATTGCACGGTACTGGCGATTAAACGTTTTGAAGATGTCAACATTGCCCCGAGTCCAGAAGACGAGATTGTCAAAGGAAATATTCTGGTCTTGATGGGCCATAAAGATGATTTAAAGCAATTTGAGGAAAAAGGACTGTCATAGCTTTCCCCTGTTTGGTTTTATAAAGAGACGGCTAAACAAAGGTCACGAACAGTAAGCTAAAGCGACTTTCTTAACGTATAGTGATGAGTTGGAATTATCGTCTTGAGTAATGGCGTATGGTTGTGTCGAAGGAAACGCTAGAGAAGTCATAGCAAAAGAGGGAGCTCAGTTCAGTCATGCTGGAGTTCCTTCTTTTTTGTGTAAATAGCTAGGTTCATAAAGTCGTAAGAATTACCGCATAATGCAAGAACCAACTTTGCTATAGTAAGGAGGAGAGGAGAGATACTATGAGAGTTCCATTTTTTGTGATTATGGTGGCTTTACTAGGGTTACTAGCAGGATGTACGGAGGAACCATCGCTAACCCAAGCTGAAGTAAAGGAGTTAGTGTCTGACTTAAGTGGGAGTGACAAAGTCAGTGCAGCTTCGATAGATGATCAAGAACTAACGGTTGAAGACGAGGGAGAAACAGCTGTCTATCCGTTATCCGGAGAAGAGTTTTTTGTTTCAATCGCACCTTATGAGACATACACACATCCTTGTGAAATTCATAGTTTGACGGGATGCCAAGGAGAGCTAGCAGAAAAAGAAATGACGGTAAAGATTATAGATGATCAAGGAGAAGTTTATGTAGACGAGGTGATGACAACGCCGGCAAACGGGTTTATCGACCTCTGGTTGCCTCGTGACCGAACATACACAATTGAAATTGAAGCAGAAGGTAAAAAGGGAGAGATTGGCTTTTCTACATTTGCAGGCGATCCTACTTGTTTAACCGATTTACTGCTGAGCTAAGTTGAAAGTTCGCTAGTATAACTTCCTTTAAAATTGTGCTTTATGTCTTGAAAAAATTGGCATGAATTACACGACCATAATGAGTTGAGAGACTTATAAAATACTGTCATTAGGCTGTTTGCGCCCTGGATTTTATGGGCGCAAGCAGCCTAATTTTTGGGGATCGGATTTGCATTCGCGTACTTCTGTAGATGATCGTTGGAAAAGGCAAAGGGTGGTTCATCTTTTTTGACTCCATTAAAGTAGACATCAGCCTATTCTGTAGTAGGCAAAAAGAGCTACACTCAAGAAGTCATTTTTCATGACCTTATAGGACAGCCTTTTTAAATTAAAGCTTTAGCATTCTGTAACCAACACGTACATGGGTCTGAATGTATTTTGGATCTGAAGGATTTTCTTCGATTTTTTTTCGTAAAGTGGCCATAAATACACGCAAACTCGGAACGTCAGATTGAGATACATGCTTCCAAACTTCTTTTAATAGAAAGTTATGCGTCAACACTTTTCCTACATTTTTGGAAAGTACAATCAGTAATTTATATTCAATCGGAGTTAAGTGAATTTCTTGCCCATCGATAAAAACGGTATTTGCTAAGTAATCAATACATAAATCACCATTTTTGAACAACGGTTGTTCGTTCTCATAGTTGCGTTCAATCGTATTTCTTCTAAGAGCCACACGAATACGAGCTAAAAGTTCATCAACGCTAAACGGTTTTGTTACATAATCATCTGCGCCTGCGTCAAGCGCATTTATCTTGTCATGGTCTTCTCCTCGAGCGCTTACTATAATGATTGGTGTTTGTGACCAGCTTCGGACTTTATGAATCACATCAATTCCATCCAAGTCAGGCAGCCCAAGATCTAGAATAATAAGGTTTGGTTGAATGGAGAGCACCTTTTGCAGTGCAGACTCACCATTAGTTGCAATTTCATGTTCATATCCATTCACTGTTAATGTCATTTTAATTAAATTTGCAATTGCAACATCATCTTCTACCACAAGAATTCGTTTATTCATCGTCATTAATGTCTCCTTTTTTTAGCATAAAACTAAAAATAGTACCTGTTGGATGATTGTCCAATACCGTCAATTGACTACCGTGTACGTGTAGGATTGACTGACATAATGCTAATCCAAGTCCAAGTCCTCTACCACTGTCACTTCGATGTATTTTTCCTGTAGTAAAAGGTTCAAATAGTATGGATTTCAATGTGTCGTCAATACCTTGTCCAGTGTCACTAACAGTAATTTGAATATCATCATCAATTTCCTCAGCTTTTAAACTTATTTCAGTGCCTACAGGTGTGTACTTTAATGCATTATCAATGAGATTAATTAGTACTTGGATGAGCAGCCTAGCATCCATCATCGCGATTGCTAATGCAGGCTCGACTTGGCATGAAATACGGTGTGTGGTTTTGTTGTGAACTACATGTAAAAGAGCTTCTTGCATAATATCTTGCATAATCTCAGGCTGCATTTCAATCGCGAGTTTCCCCTCATCCAATCGAGATACAGCTAGTAAATTTTCAACTAACTGCACGAGCCATTTTGAATTGCTGTAAATATCATTATACAACTGATTTTTTTGTTCATCGGTAATTTTGTTTGAGCTAGTCAATAATATATCTGCGTTGCCTGAAATACTTGTTAAAGGCGTACGCAAATCATGTGAAATCCCACGCAATAAATTAGCCCTCATTTGCTCTAGTTCTGCTTCTCGTTTTACTTCTTCGGTCGCTTTTTGCAAATACCATTTATCTAGTGCAAACGCAAAATCATTGAGAATAGCATTTAAAATATGACGTTCAAAAGCGGGTAGTGGCACTTCAATGGGTAGTAAAATACCGAGGACGCCTTTAACACTTTCACCAGAAAAAAATGGAACATAATAAGCGCTCGCTTCAGGAAACGTATCAGTTGTCATACCTGCTTGTTGGTTATTATTTGCTACCCACGTTATTACACCACGCTCGTTGGCATTATGGAATTTGGAGAGTAGCTCCTTATTTTCCTGAGCTGTTAAGACGTCAGAAGACGAAGCTACTGAATGTGTGATGAGTTCGTTTGCAATTTCACAAAAAATAACAGGTCGTTCGATGAGTTTTACAACTTGAGACATTCCTTCTGTAATAATCTCTTCTAGCGATTTTGCATAGTTTAATTTGCGACTTGTTTCTAACAATACTTCCGTTCGGTAGGACTTGCGTATCGCTTCCCTAGCCTGTTTTTTTACTTTCCGTGTCAAACTGCTTGTGATAAAACCAGATATGAACATGATGGGAAACGTCATTGCGTAATCCCGATGATATGCTTCAAACGAAAATCTGGGTTCAGTAAATAAAAAATTGAAAAGTAATACGGCAATTAGCGAACTGACTATGCTGACCATCCACCCACTTGACCACAAGGCGAGTACTAACACTCCTAAAATATAAATAGTAATAATATTCGATTCACCTACGCCAAATGTAAAGAAAAGCAAACCGATTGCTGATACCGCAATAAAAATTACTATCATCTTTAATAAGTCGTTCCAGTCAAGTGAAAACTGTGGCTTTACAGGAAGAAAACCTTTTGGTTCTTGATGTTCATCTACGACAATGAACATCGCCAAGTTAGGCGCGTACTTACTAATCTGATCAGCTATTTTGAAATTTGTAGACCACCATCGATTTTTAGTTACCGACTTCCCTATTACTAAATTTGTTACACCACTCATCCGTGCATAGTTTGCGATAGTCGCAGCGACATCATCTGCTTGCATACTGACAACGCGCCCGCCAAGCTGTTCTACTAATTTGCTATGTTCTTGAATTCGTTGTGAGTCTGAAGGATAAGACCGATCATTATCATCTTTTTGTACATATATAGCGGTGAAGTTCCCGTGAAGGGCTTGGGCAAGTCGTGCTGCTGACCGTATCACTTTAGGATTAGTAGACGAGCTACTTATACCGACTAATATATGTTCTTCTATATGCCCGCTGGTCCCGAATGAACCCGCTTCGTGAGCCGTTCGACGATAAACGGTATCTGCTGTACGACGAAGTGCAATTTCTCGAAGTGCAACAAGATTTTTTCTTTGAAAAAAGTGATCCATTGCGTATTTGATTTGTTCAGATTTATAAATTTTCCCCTCTATTAATCGCTGTATCAGATCATCTGGTTCAATATCGACAAGCTTAATCTGAGAGGCATTGTCAATCATGAAATCTGGAATACGCTCGCGCACATTGACTCCAGTAATCTCTTCGACCAAATCGTGAAGACTTTCAATATGTTGAATGTTAACGGTGGTATAAACATCAATGCCTTGTGCTAATAATTCGTTTACATCGCCGAAGCGCTTTAAGTGACGCATCGTTGGAACATTACTATGTGCTAACTCATCTATCACTACAATTGAAGGCTTTCTTTTAAGAATTGTATCGATATCGAGTTCTTTGAAGGTCTTTTCTTTGTAGTCGATTTTAATTGGTGGTATGGATTCAAGACCGTTGAGTAAAGCTGTGGTTTCTGGTCGGATATGTGGCTCAATATAGCCAATTATTACATCTATTCCAAGCGCTTTTGCATGATGCGCAGCATCTAGCATTGCGTAGGTCTTACCAACACCTGCCGCATACCCAAGAAATATTTTTAACTTTCCTTTTTCTGAGTCCATCTGCTGTTGTTTGATTTTTGCTAAGATTTCTTCTGGATTCGGCCGGTTGTCTTCCATCAGTCTTCACCTCTTCTTGATTATACCGCCAACTATCATTAAGACAGTATTAAGATTGGCATCTTAATACTGTCTTAATACAATTTGTCTTTCTCTAACGCTACGTTAATTTAACAAGCAGTATGATGAAAATAATTACTAAGTAGAAAGGGTGATAGATGTGATAGATGTTTATATGGTCGCTTTACTCGGCATTTGCTTTACTAGTCTCTACGGTTTTACTAATTGGTGTTATCAGAAAGAAAATAAGTAGGAGGAGATTTTATGTGGGTTGTTATCCTCATTATCGTTGGATTGTTTGTCTATTTAGGTCATGCATTACTCTACCCAGAAAAATAGTAATAAGCCAATAGGAGGTTAAGAAAATGTGGCAAATCGCTTTCGTATTACTTATCTATCTACCTATGGTCGTGTTAATAGGCCATTATTTATACCATGTAACAATGCGCGAAAAAACATGGTTAGATCCGGTTATGGATCGTATCGATGGAGTTATTTACAAAATTTCTGGTGTTAAGCAAAATAATATGACTGGTAAACAATATGTGCTGGCACTCATTCTTTCGAATGCGCTCATGGTATTTATCGGTTATATTGTACTGCGTATTCAGTCAGTCTTATTTTTAAATCCAAATGAAATTACTAATATGGAAGCAACGTTATCATTTAATACGATTATCTCCTTCATTACCAATACAAACCTACAACATTATAGCGGTGAATCAGGACTAAGTTATTTGTCTCAAATGCTTGTTATTACATTTCTGATGTTCACTTCTGCAGCAACGGGTTACGCGGCGTGCATGGCATTCTGTCGACGTTTAGTAGCAAAAAAAGATACACTCGGCAATTTTTTTGTCGATATGGTACGTGTAATCACTCGAGTGTTACTGCCGATTTCATTTATTGTTTCAATGATTTTAGTGTTCCAGGGTACACCGCAAACTTTTAAAGCAAACGAAACTGTTCAAACTATTGAAGGAAAGATGCAAGATCTTGCCCTTGGGCCTGTGGCATCTTTAGAATCTATCAAACACGTTGGTACAAACGGCGGCGGTTTTTACGGTGCCAATTCAACGACGCCATTTGAAAACCCGACTGTGTTAACAAATATTATTGAAATATTATCTATGATGATACTGCCAGGGGCATGCGTTATTGCGTTTGGCTTAATGGTTGCAGCTCGACGTAAGAGAGCCTTAATTGGAAAGCAAGGAATGGTTATTTTTGCTGCGATGGGAATCTTATTTCTGGCTGGCTTAACTGCTTGTTATATGGCAGAGCGTGAAGGAAATCCAATCATTAGTTCACTCGGTATTACTCAGGAACTGGGTAGTATGGAGGGGAAGGAAATGCGTTTTGGTGTTGCACAATCGGCTTTATTTACTACCGTAACAACGGCTTTTACAACAGGTACTGTAAATAATATGCATGATACGTTAACGCCAATTGGAGGTATGGTTGCGTTATTTAATATGATGCTTAACGTTGTGTTTGGAGGTAAAGGTGTTGGGTTGATGAATATGATGATGTATGTCTTGCTGACAATTTTTATTGCTTGTCTGATGATTGGACGCACGCCGCAGTTTTTAGGTAAGAAAATTGAGGAGAAAGAAATGAAGTTAATCGCGCTGTGTATTTTAATTCATCCGGCAATTATCTTAAGTTTCTCAGCAATTGCAATTTCGACTACGGCAGGTATCGCAGGTATTACAAATCCAGGTGCACACGGGTTGTCACAAATTCTTTATGAGTACGCCTCTTCTTCAGCAAATAATGGTTCTGGCTTTGAAGGATTAGCAGATAATTCAACGTTTTGGAATGTGACAACGGGCTTAGCGATGTTTTTTGGTCGTTATCTTTCAATTATTATTCAACTGGCTATTGCTTCCATGCTTGCGACTAAGTTACTACACAGTGAAACGGCTGGAACATTAAAAACAGATAACGTAATGTTTGCATTCATGCTGATTTCAATTGTACTAATGATTGGTGCTTTGACATTTTTACCGGCTTTGGCACTTGGTCCAATTACAGAACACTTGCAAATACGTTCTTGACGAGGAGAGACAACGATGGAGACTGTGTCTAAAAAAAGTTTTATCACAAGTGAAATTATGAAAAGTTCCATTACAGCAGCTTTTAAAAAGTTAAATCCCGTTTATATGGTGAAAAATCCGGTAATGTTCGTAGTCGAAATCGGTTTTATTTTTGTTCTTGTATTAACTATTTTTCCCGCTTTATTAGAGGATAGTAGCGTTCAGTATGCACGTCTTTATAACGCGCTCGTTGCGGCTATTTTGTTTATCACAATTCTCTTCGCAAATTTTGCTGAAGCAATTGCGGAAGGTCGAGGTAAGGCTCAAGTACAGACACTTAAGAAGACAAAAACAAGTACAGATGCACGTGTCGTGATGGCTGATGGTACGCATCTTATGAAACAAGCTGAAGATCTTAAAAAGGGAGATGTTGTCTTAGTAAAGACTGGTGAAATCATTCCTAACGATGGTGAGGTAGTGGATGGAATTGCCACTGTTGATGAATCTGCAATCACTGGTGAATCTGCTCCGGTAGTGAAGGAGCGTGGTGGAGACTTTTCATCAGTTACCGGTGGTACGACTATAACAAGTGACTGGTTGAAAGTTGAAATCACTTCGTTACCAGGAGAATCGTTTCTAGACAAGATGATTGCGTTAATCGAGGGAGCAAAGCGTAAAAAAACGCCAAATGAAATTGCATTAAATACATTATTAGTCAGTTTAACTATTATCTTTTTACTAGTTGTAGTCACACTTTACCCTATGACCATCTATTTAGATGTTGATATCCCCATTTCAACACTTATTGCGTTAGTCGTTTGTTTAATACCAACAACAATCGGTGGGCTATTATCGGCAATTGGAATTGCAGGTATGGATCGCGTGACGCAATTTAATGTAATTGCAATGTCAGGAAAAGCTGTGGAAGCCTGTGGAGATGTAGATACTTTGATTTTAGATAAGACGGGGACAATTACTTATGGAAATCGTCAAGCTTCAGAGTTTTTGCCAGTACAGGGTATTGATCGGAAAAAACTTCTACGTGCTGCATGGCTAAGTTCACTAAAAGATGATACACCGGAAGGTAAATCCATTTTAACTCTTGCAACTACATTAGGTATTGAAAAAAATGATGAAAAAAAACTTGTCGAAACGAGCACTCACGTAGCATTTACAGCCCAGACGCGTATAAGTGGGGTGGATTTAGAGAATGGTCAAAAAATTCGAAAAGGCGCTTACGATTCAATGAAAAAAATGAGTGATGCTGCCAATCAAGTGATACCGAAAGACTTGGAGGGCATCGTTCAACAAGTATCATCTCTTGGTGGAACCCCGTTAGTAGTTGCAATAGATGAAAAAATACTGGGCGTCATTTATTTAAAAGATGTTGTGAAATCTGGTTTAAAAGAACGCTTTGAACTACTACGCGCGATGGGTATTAAAACCATCATGTGCACCGGGGATAATCCATTGACAGCAGCCACAATTGCAAAAGAAGCAGGTGTTGATAGTTTTGTTGCAGAAAGCAAACCTGAAGACAAAATCAATTTGATTAAAGAAGAGCAAGCGCTTGGGAAGGTTGTCGCTATGACTGGTGACGGTACAAATGATGCACCTGCACTTGCGCAAGCCAATGTTGGATTAGCGATGAATTCTGGAACAAATGCGGCCAAAGAAGCGGCAAATATGGTTGATTTAGACTCGAATCCAACCAAAATTATTGAAGTTGTAGAAATCGGAAAGCAATTGCTAATGACTAGAGGTGCATTGACAACTTTTAGTATTGCCAATGACGTTGCAAAATACTTTGCAATCCTACCAGCGATGCTAATGGTAGCGATTCCAGAGATGGACGTCTTAAATATTATGCATTTAAATTCACCAACAAGTGCGATTATCTCCGCATTGTTATTTAACGCAATCATCATTCCATTGCTCATCCCTATTGCGTTAAAAGGTGTTTCTTACAAACCCATGAGTACAGAGAAATTATTAACTAGGAACTTGCTACGTTACGGTCTAGGTGGGGTTATTGCGCCTTTTGTGGGCATTAAATTGCTTGATATACTGACAAGTCCTATTTTAACTATGATGAATTTATAGGAGGTAGATGAAATGAGAGGACTTTTTGAATATACAAAACAAGCCATGTTTATAACGTGTTCGTTGTTCATCTTATGCGGGCTAGTTTATCCATTTGCAGTCACTGGTGTTGCGCAAGTGTTTTTCAAACAACAAGCAAACGGTAATTTAATACAGGTTGACGATAAAGTAGTGGGATCTAAAAATGTGGGACAAGCGTTCACAAATCCAGCTTATTTTTCAGGTCGGATATCTGCAATTAATTACAATGTTTATACAAAAGAAGATACCTTACCGGATGTAAATGGCGACATAGCTTTTGGAGGTGTTAGCTCGGGAACATATAATTATGGACCTTCTAATCCAGAACTGGAGAAACGAATTGAAACAGACATAGTCGCATTTTTGAATGCTAATCCAGATGTAAAACGCGAGCAAATTCCAGCAGATTTGATGACTGCCTCTGGGTCGGGTCTTGATCCTCATATTAGTATTGAAGCTGCACAGATTCAAGTGAGCCGAGTAGCACAAGCAAGTGGATTATCTATAAAGGAAATAAATACGATTGTGCTGGACAATACTGAAAATAAAGTATTGGGATTATTGGGTGAAGATAAGATGAATGTTTTAGGGTCAAATATAGCTATTTTTCAAAAAATAAATGAAAAATAATCTTTTTGCTAGCGGTTCATAAAAATCAGTACAAAGTATAAGTTGTTAAAGAGCATCTAATGTAACTTAAAAAGATGCTCTTTTTCTTTTATGTATAGTTTCGATTGTTCTCAACTACCAACCTGAATCATTTTTTTATATCACAGCAGAACCAATTAAACATCAAAAAGAAAAGCCAACTCAACTAGTTGACACCCCAAAAACTACATGGTATTATTATCTTGAATTAAAGATAAATTGTTTCGAGATAGTTTATGTTGATAGAATCTTGGATTTATTAATTGTGAAATTTACTAAGCTTCTGTTGAGCCACTGAAAATTAGAGAACGATTAAATTTTTTTAACTATATATCTCGAATTCGAGATATTAATTGCTTTCAAAAAGAGGAGAGAATTTGATGAACGAATTAAAAGGAATTCACCACGTAACAGCCATCACTAGCAGCGCGGAAAAAAACTATGAATTTTTTACGCATGTATTGGGCATGCGTCTTGTCAAGAAAACGGTGAACCAAGACGATATCCAAACGTATCATCTATTCTTTGCAGATGATAAAGGGTCAGCGGGAACAGATATGACGTTCTTTGACTTCCCGAACATTCAAAAAGGCGTGCACGGAACAAACGAAATTTACAAAACGGCTTTCCGCGTGCCAACGGATAGCGCGCTCGACTACTGGATCAAACGTTTTGACAAATACCAAGTGGCACATAAAGGTATCGAAGAAATATTCGGTAAAAAAACGATTTCGTTCGTCGATTTTGATGATCAACAGTATATGCTGATTTCAGATGAAAATAATAGAGGTGTAGCATCCGGCACACCGTGGCAAAACGGTCCTGTGCCACTGGAGTTTGCAATTACAGGGCTTGGCCCCGTGCATATTCGGATCGCAGATTTTGACAGCTTGAAAAAAGTATTAGAAAGTGCGATGTTGATGCGCGAAATTGCAAAAGAAGATGCTTTCCATTTGTTCGAAATAGGAGAAGGTGGAAACGGGGCGCAAGTCATTGTCGAGCATAACACGTCGTTGCCATCTGGACGTCAAGGTTTTGGTACGGTTCACCACGCGGCTTTCCGTGTAGCAGATACTGACGTATTGCAGGAATGGATCGACCGGATGCAAAGTCTTGAGTTCCATACATCCGGCTATGTCGATCGATTTTTCTTCGAATCGTTGTATGCACGAGTAGGACAAGGCATTCTGTTTGAATGGGCAACAGACGGTCCAGGGTTTATGGACGATGAGCCTTATGAAACTGTTGGAGAAAAATTGTCGCTGCCACCGTTTTTGGAACCGAAACGTGAAGAAATCGAACAATTAGTGCGTCCAATCAATACGGTACGCAGCACACAGACGATTGAAAAAGAGGTTTTGTAACGATGGGAAAAAGAACAAGCATAATGAGTAAATTGTTCGGAACCAAACAAGAGGAGGAAATAACAATGACAACAGTAAATATCGGCATCATCTTAGGATCAACACGCGAAGGGCGCTTAAGCCCACAAGTAGGCAACTGGGTAAAAGAATTAGCAGACAAACGCGGTGATGCGAACTATACAATTATTGATATTGCAGAATACAAATTGCCGCTTCTTGGCGAAAACGGTGGCGACGCATCCGGAGCAGCTGGCTGGTCTGAAGCGATTGCTAAACAAGACGGCTTTGTCTTTATTACACAAGAATACAACCATTCCATTACAGGGTCACTAAAAAATGCACTCGATTATTTACGCGTGGAATGGAACAATAAAGCAGCGGGTATCGTATCGTACGGATCTGTTGGTGGAGCGCGTGCTGCAGAACATTTACGGGGCATTTTGGGTGAATTATCTGTAGCGGACGTTCGCGTTCATCCAGCATTGTCATTGTTCACAGACTTTGAAAATGGCGCAGAGCTAAAAGCTGCACCGGTTCAAGCAGATTCCGTCAATCAAATGCTCGACCAAGTAATTCCGTGGTCAACAGCATTGAAAACAATCCGTTAATCTTCCCTAAACCGACAGAATGTGCGTAACCATCCGCGCATTCTGTTTTTTAGTTACAATGGGTTATAGATGACGTAAATTGAGTAAATAAGTTGAATGAAAGAAGAACTCGCTGCAAACGGACGTTTTGCAACGAAGCTAGCGCAATTTTTTCTTAGCCTGTTCAATTAACAAATCATCAGGATATGGAGCAAACCAGCGTAGACTCCCGCGAGATAGCGAAGTGTCGAAATCCACTCGGGCGTAAAGTCCGAGTTAGTTTGGTGCAAGCTCGCAGGAAAGCGTAGTTGGTTTGTGGAATAACCATTGCAGAACATTTCTTACGGAAGCTATGGCCAAAGCGATATGTAAAAAATAGCTCATTTATATAGATCAATCTCATTAGTAAAGGAGTGGATAAGCATGATATCAATTGATCCGGAACAAAACGAGGAACGCGACAATTACAAACTATTAGTGGGCTCAATTATTCCACGACCCATCGCGTTTGTCACAACGCAATCCGCGTCAGGAGTCGTTAACGGTGCACCGTTCAGCTATTTCAATGTTGTGTCTTCCAATCCGCCGATGGTGTCGCTTGCGATTCAACGACCAGCAAGTGGCATGAAAGACACAGCTCGTAATATTTATGGCAACGGTGAGTTTGTCGTGCATATGGTAGACCGTGACAATGTAACAAAAATCAACGAAACAGCCGCTTCTTTGCCTCCATCAGAAAGCGAAGTCGAAATAGTAGGGCTGACGCAAGTGCCGAGTTCAATCGTATCGGTTCCAGGCATCGTCGAGTCGAAAATGCGTATGGAATGCCGCTTAGTAGAGTCAGTTGCGTTAGGTGGAGACGGTGCAGGCAGTGATTTGTTCATTGGGGAAATTGTGCAGTTCCACATTGACGAAGCTATTTACGAAAAAGGACGCATCGATCCGAAAGGACTGGATGCTGTAAGCCGGTTAGCAGGAACAAATTATGCAGCGATCGGCGAAATTTTTTCAATGGAACGTCCAAAATAAAGAATTTAAAAACAAGACAAGCCGCTGTCAGATAGCGGCTTGTCTTGTTTTTAGTTGATGAATTTTTAGGAACAGACTAAATCATTTTGACTGAAGGGAATCCGGTGACCAACAACTGAGTAAAACGATCAGCAGGTAGCGGTCTGCTAAAGAGGTAGCCTTGGATTTCGTCACAGCCCAATTCTTTTAGTAGCGCCAATTGCTCTTCAGTTTCCACACCCTCTGCAATTACTGACATATCGAAGCTATGAGCGATAAAAATCATCGCTTCGACGAGTGCTTTATCGTATGGATTTGTGGTCATGTCTTGGACAAAAGGTTGAGCGATTTTCAAGTTGTTGAGTGGGAAACGTTTCAAATAGTTTAGTGATGAGTAGCCAGTTCCAAAATCATCGATCGCCATCTGAATGCCCATTTTTCTCAATGCGTGCATTCGAGAAATGGCTTTTTCCGCATCATCAAGCGCCACACTTTCCGTAATTTCTAGTTCTAACAAAGCTGCTGGAAAGTGGGTAGTTGCTAATACCAGACTGATCGTCTCCAACAAATCGTCTTGCAAAAACTGAAGGGGCGATAAGTTTACAGCGAGCTTCAGGTGAGGATATCCAGAATCATGCCATTCTTTTACTTGCTGGCAAGCTGTATAAAGCACCCATTCACCAATAGGAAGAATTAAGCAAGTTTCTTCAGCCAAAGGAATAAATTCTGCAGGAGAAACGATGGTACCCTCTGCTTTTTGCCAGCGAATCAATGCTTCCATTCCGATAACATCACCACTCGAAGCACAAACTTGTGGTTGATAATGAAGAAAGAATTCCTCATTGGAAAAAGCGCGACGCAGATCATTTTCTAATACTAATTTACTGGAAGTAACGAAAGTCATATCAGTTGAGAAAAACTGATAATTATTTTTGCCTTTTGCTTTTGCACTATACATGGCCCTGTCCGCATGTTTTAGCAATTCGCTTGGTGTTTCTCCATCTTCTGGATACATGGCAATGCCAATACTCATCGAGATAGGCAATTCTTGCCCATTGATGTTCATAGGCTTTGCAAAATCAGACTGTAACCTACGAATGATCGGGATAACGTCTGTTTTAAAATGGATATCAGCAAGGAAAAGTGTGAATTCGTCACCGCCCTGTCGAGAAACGGTATCAATCGGACGCAAATTCGCCAATATTTTTTGCGAAAATGCTTGAAGCAATAAGTCTCCAAATTCGTGGCCGAACGTATCATTAATATTTTTGAAACGATCCAAATCTATGAATACGACAGCGAGCTTTTGACCATTTTGTTTGGCAACTGCTATGGAATTCTCCACTTTTTCAACGAATAGCCTTCTGTTTGGAAGGTTGGTTAATACGTCGTGATAAGCCATGTGCTCCATTTGTTTGACCGCTTTTTCTAGCTGTTCGTTTTTAGAAGTGACTTCTACTGTTCGTTGTTCAATTTTATGCTCAAGGACAGAGGTTAGCTGGTCATAGTTGAATAGCAGTCTCCGATTATCACGTAGCGTAAAAACTTGTCTCGTAATAATAAGAACAGCCGCCACAAAAGCGCCAGCAATCAAGCCCTTCATGTTTTCTTTTTGTTCAACAAGCATAATGGTGAATAGAAGAAGGAGACTCAGGTACGGTAACAGCATACGAATTGAAATTCGTTCATGTGCCCTTGTTGAAGTTGCTTGTGAACCATTTTTGGGTAAAGGATCAAGAGCATGCAAGCCAGCAAGTGCCACTAGTAAAAGACTAAGAGACCATAACGGAGCATATAAAATGCCCGATCTATAAGTATCCGTAACTGTTGAATACAGATAAGCGGTATCGGCAAAAACCATGAAAATAAGACCAGTGATGATTAGAGCTAATACACGTGTCGGTAACAAATAGGAAAAGCTGATATAAAAGCTGATCGCACCAAATAGCAACAACAAATCTCCAAGTGGATAACCTATAGAGACAACGAGCATCATTGGTGAAGATTCTTCCATCAGTAAATACTGAATCAAAAAATGCCAGCTGAGAGCGGTAGAAACAGTAATGATAATCATCATATCGAAAATAAATTTAATTTCATAAGAAATTTCTTTCTTTTGCTTAAACTGATAAACAACAGCAGCTAAATAGAAAAAGATTTGGGAAAAGTAAAAGACATCTGGCCATCCTGGATAATTGGGCTCTTCATATGAAACGTTATGGCTATAAACCCAAATACCTTCAGCGATTGCGTAGCTGAAAGCTCCTAAAGAAAGCAGTAACCAAAACAGACGGTTTTTGCCAACTGATTGACGGGAGACGATAAACAACGTGACACAAGCAACGATAGGCGCAAGCCACGAAATCAGGTTTTCGACCAATACAAAAGTACGTTCGTTGCTATCGCTAAACAAAATCCAAGCGTAGTAAATAGAAATATGAAGAAAGATATAGCTAGAAAATTTACTTTTAATGTTGGAACGTTCGATATGCTTCACCTCTTTTTAGAGAGCAGAATTATCTGCTAGAGTATCAAGGTCGGAAATTCACTCGTATTTTCTTAAGTATAAAGATTTTCTGAAAGAAAGGAATAGATATATCCCATAAAATAACATTTACTTAATGAATATTATTCTTTATGTAATATGATTTTAAAAGTCCAATAGCCTACCAAATTATTCATTTAACGTAATGTGTTAAAACTCAAGACAAAAAGACTGACTCCCTCCTGTTGTCAGTTTTTTCGGTGTGTTCTTTTCAGTGAACGGATTAAAGGAGAGAAAATCAACGATAATCCAGCTTAAAAAGACTTATTCCTACTATTGGGAATAAGTCTTTTTCATTTTAGCTAATAGGTATAGCCCAATTTAGCCGAAATACGCTGACTTGTTTCTTTCACTTGCTGTGCTAGAAACGCAAGTCGCTCATCTGTCAAGTTATAGCTGACAACACCGATGCTAAGAGCACCTTGCACTTTTCCAAAACGATTAAGGATAGATGCGCCAACAGAAGAAGTGCCTTCTGTTCGTTCGCTATGACTGATGGCGTAGCCTTGATCTTTGATTTGCTGCAGGAGGTCATAAAAAGCGGGTTGTTTTTCTTTGGCGATAAATGGCGTAATGGCTTTTTTTATTTCTGCATTTGGCATATGCGAAAGCATCGATTTATTGGCAGCTCCGATGTGAAGTGGAATACGGGAACCGAGTTTGTCATAGACACGGATTGCGTGATTTTCGTTGTCAATTCGCTCAGTGATCAATGCTTCACTTCCCATCGGCTGGCTTAGGTAGACGCTTTCTCCAGTTTCTGTCATTAGACGAACGAGTTCTGGCCGGATGGTACTAATATAATCCATCGTGTCGTACATATGCAGTCCGTACTCTAGCCAAATATTGCCTAAATCATAACGTTTTGTTTTATCGTCTTGCTGAATCATGCCGTGAGCTGCCATGGCTTTTAGCAAACGATGCATAGAACTCACCGGAAGGTCACATTCAGTTGAGAGTTCTGTAATGGTTAGCCCACCTTCAGTTGAACGGGAAACTAATAATTTCACGACACCCATTGCGCGATCAATTGATTGCATAATTCTTTCACCTGTCCTCTGTCTAATATAATTGTTTTAACATTTAAAATATATTGACATTATAACACGTATATCTTATATTGTTAAAAATATATTTTCAACTGGCGGAAATAGTTTCCACTATGTGGAAAAAGGAGTTGAGAGTTTTGAGTGTTTCATCCATGTATCACTCTTTAGAACGAGTTATCGTCAAGCATCCGAATGATGCTTTTATCAACCAGCAACATATTAAAAACGAGTGGCAAAAGCTTAATTATTTATCAGAACCTGATTTTGAAGAAGCAACAAGTGAATACGCTGAATTTATTTCACTGTTATCGCGACATGTTCCGACAATCGATTACTTACCACCGTCAGAGCAGGTCAGTATGGATTCCATCTATGCGCACGACCCGGTTAAATTTACACCTGAAGGGGCTCTTATTCTAAAGTCTGGAAAAGCGCTTCGTCAGCCAGAAGCAGCTGTTTACAGAAAATTTCTTGAAGAAAAAGAAATTCCTATTATTGGTGAATTGACCGGGCAAGCGACGTCCGACGGCGGTGACATTGTTTGGCTTGATGACCGTGTGTTAGCTGTAGGAAACGGTTACCGAACCAATGCAGAAGCTATTCGACAAATCAAAGAAATGACGGCACATCTGGTCGATGAGTTTATCGAGGTGCAGTTGCCTCATGCAGACGGGGAAGAAGAGTGCCTGCACTTAATGTCATTTATCAGCATGGTCGACAAAGATCTCGCTGTTGTCCACTCGCCCTTGATGCCCGTCGCTTTTCGAAAGCTTTTGCTGTCACGCGGTATCCAACTAATCGAAGTACCAAAAGCGGAATACGATCTTCTCGGTTGTAACGTACTGGCAGTTGCACCTCGAGTGTGCATCATGTTAGCAGGCAATCCATCAACAAAACAGCAGTTAGAAGAGGCTGGAGCTGTAGTTTACGAATACAAAGGCGAAGAAATTAGCGTTAAAGGAACTGGCGGACCGACTTGCCTAACAAGCCCGGCCGTGCGTACACCAACTTCAGCGAAAAGGGGACTAACACATGTTTAAAAATGTTATCGTCAAATCACCAGGAAAAAGCTACTTGAATGGATTAACGACATCGGATTTAGGTACACCCAACTACGAACTTTTGCTGGAACAGCATGCTGCTTATATTGAAGCTTTAAAGACGTGCGGTGTTGAAATTACACATTTGTCAGAAAGCGAAGAATATCCTGATTCAACTTTTGTCGAAGACGCAGCCGTGTTAACACCAGAGTTTGCGATGATCACAAACCCTGGGGCAAAGAGCCGAAACGGCGAAAAAGAAGAAATTGAAGCCGTACTAAAAAATTTCTACACGAATTTCCATTACATTACGGCACCAGGCACATTAGACGGTGGAGATGTTTTACAAGTAGACAAACATTTCTATGTAGGGATTTCTGAACGTACAGACCGTAAAGGCGCAGAACAATTCAAAACGATCGTGGAGTCAGAAGGCTACAAGGCAACAATTGTTGAACTGCAGGAATTTTTCCACTTGAAAACGGGCATCGCTTATCTTGGCAATAATACGGTGGTAGCAGCTGGAGAATTTTTGGACCATCCTGACTTTGTGGATTACGAGAAAGTAGAAATTCCCGCGACAGACGAATATTCGGCAAACTGTATCAAAGTAAACGACTATGTCATTATTCCAAAAGGCTTTGAGGAGACAAAACGCAAGTTTGCAGAACGCGGGATCGAAACAATCGAGCTCGAAATGTCAGAGTTTCAAAAACACGATGGCGGACTTAGCTGTTTGTCATTGCGGTTTTAAAAAAGCTGTCGGGTGAACAATTCGACTAAGTGGCTCAAGTATTGATATAAAGTGTCCGTGTAGAGGGACTTTATCGTTTATCAACTACAGCTAAAATATAGAAAATAACAATAGGAAAGGGGAAATTTTATGGTCAAAACACCGGAAGTGCCAGCTGCAAACCAGTTGAACCGTTCCATGAAAAGCCGCCATTTGTTCATGCTTTCACTTGGAGGCGTTATCGGAACAGGATTGTTTTTGAATGTAGGGTATACAATCAACCAGTCCGGTGCAGGAGGCGCGTTAATCGGCTACCTAATCGGCGGCTTGATCCTGTATATGGTGATGGTGTGTCTCGGAGAGCTAGCGGTTCATATGCCAGTTACCGGTTCGTTTCAAACGTATGCCTCGAAGTACATTAGTCCATCTGCAGGATTTTCACTCGGGTGGATGTATTTTGTGGGATCTGCTGCGACAGCGGGTGTTGAATTTACCGCAGCCGGCATTCTGATGAAATATTGGTTCCCAGAAACGCCGATATGGATTTGGTGTGCATTCTTTGTAGTGCTGCTATTTGTATTGAACGCGTTGACGACAAGAGGCTTTGCAGAAGCAGAGTTCTGGTTTGCTGGCATTAAAGTAGTCGCACTTCTGTTGTTTATCGGAATTGGAGCTGCTGCGATTTTCGGTCTGATTCCACTAGCAGATCGTCCGGCGCCGTTTATGGATAACCTAGCACCTACAGGGCTGTTCCCAGCAGGTATTGCCATTATTTTTATCACGATGATGAATGTTATTTTCTCTTATCAAGGATCAGAGCTCGTTGGAATTGCAGCGGGTGAAACAGAAGATCCTGAAAAGAATATTCCGAGAGCGATACGCAATATCTTAGTCCGAATTATCGTTTTTTATATCGCGTCTATTATTATCCTATCCGCGATTTTCCCAGCGTCTGAACTCGGTCTTATGACGAGTCCGTTTGTGACATTGATGGAAATGGCAGGAATTCCATACGCGGGAAGCATCATGAATTTTGTTATTTTGACAGCAATCTTGTCTGTAGGGAACTCGTGCCTTTATGCATCGACCCGTCTTTTATGGGCGATGGCAAATGAAGGCATGGCGCCGCGTATTTTCAGTACGCTGACAAAACGAAAAGTACCGCTTGCAGCATTAATTTTTACGATGATGTTTTCACTGCTGTCGCTTTTAACAAGTGTTATGGAAGCAGACACAGTCTTTATTTTGTTGATGTCGATTGCCGGTATTTCTGTAACGATTTCTTGGATGGGAATTGCCACTTCTCAGTTAATGTTCCGCCGTCATTACGTGAAGTCGGGTGGAGATATTGCCGATTTAAAATTTAAAGTACCTTTTTATCCGTTTGTCCCGATTTTCTGTATTGCTTTTTGTTTGCTGATTCTTGGATTTCTCGCTTTTGATCCAACGCAGCGTATCGGGTTGTTATACGGCATCGGATTTTTCGTAGTCTGTACGGTGTTCTACAAAGTGAAACTAGAAAAGAAAAAATCTGTTCTAGCTCCGGTGGAAGTAGAAACTGTCAAATAAGGAGGAATAGAGAGTGGGGAAATTGTTGTGGGGAACGCCAAAAGATCTTCGTACGCTACTATGTGAATTAGTTAGCTGGGAAAGCCGGACACTGACAGAAGGAGAAAAAGAATTTCCTTTTAAAGTGGAGAATAAGCTAAAACAACTCGATTATTTCAAGCAACATCCTGAATTTTTGGCGCTTCACGAAGCAGATCAGGGACGAAACTTGGTGATGGCTCTTTATGAGCATCCGAAAGCGGCCGATACAATTGTGCTCATCAGCCATTTTGATACGGTGCAAACCGAAGAATATGGGGATCTGGAACAACTCGCATTTCGTCCTGAAGAGTTAACGAAAAAGCTGTTTGAGCGAAAAGACGATCTTCCAGAAGAGGCGCGTGCAGATCTCGAGTCAGGTAACTACTTATTTGGCCGTGGCACGATGGATATGAAAATGGGGCTGGCTCTCCATATGGCACTCATTGAAAAAGCCAGTACGGAAAACTGGCCGCTGAACCTCGTGTTATTGACTGTGCCCGACGAAGAAGTTAACTCAATGGGCATGCGTAAAGCGGTGAGTGAGCTTGTTAACTTGCGTGAAGAGCGCGGCTTGTCGTACAAGATGTTCTTTAACAGTGAGCCGGCATTTTCACAAAAACCGGGTGACGAAAAGCATTACGTCTATTCGGGGACGCTCGGAAAAATCATGCCAGCTGCACTTTTCTATGGCAAAGAAACGCATGTGGGTGAACCGTTAAAAGGCATGACAGCGAATTACATGGCTTCTTTTCTATCGCAAGCGATGGAGTGGAACGCTCTATACCGCGAAAGTGATCTTGGTGAAAGTACACCGCTACCGGTTTCGCTTCAACAAAAAGATTTGAAAATGCAGTATTCGACACAAACACCTTACCGAGCAACTGCTTTGTATAATGTTTTTCTCATGAAACGAAATGCTGCCGAAGTGATGGAACTGTTTGAACAAACGGCAATGCAAGCGGCGACTATGTGTAATACGGCATATAGCGGACTATGCAGGCGTGAAGGGATCGAAGGCATTGGGGAAGTACAGGTATTGCGCTTTGAGCAGTTACTCGAGTATGCAGAAGCGAAACGCGGTGTTCGCTTTGTTTCAAAACTAAAAGCAGAAATTTTAGCACATCCAGAATGGGACGAACGCGAGAAATCGTTGCGTATTGCTGATAAACTGATGATTCAATGTCACGAATTAGCACCAGCAATCATCTTGTTGTTTGCACCGCCTTATTATCCGGCAGTCAATTCATCGGAAGATCCATTTATCATGGAGTGCATTGCCACTGTAAAAAGAGCAGCCGCAGAAAATGGCGTTGAAGTTGATCAAGTTCACTATTTTAACGGACTTTGCGATTTGAGTTATGTTAATTATAGCGACCCTGGTAACGGATGGAGCTCGTATGAACGCAACACGCCTGTATGGGGGGAAACCTATAGCATTCCGTTTGCCGACATGCTTGAGCTACGAGCGCCTGTGTTGAATGTTGGTCCGTTCGGCAAAGACGCTCATCAGTATACAGAGCGGCTTCATATGGACAGTGCTTTTGTTCATACGCCGCATATGCTGGAAAGTTTGATGAAGAGTTTGTGTAAAAAAGTACTTGAGACAGTTTAATGACAAAAACAAAAAGCACAGCCAAAACGGCCCTCCGTTTGGCTGTGCTTTTTGTTCTATCTGAACTTATATGACTCCGACTTCTTCGGTTTTTATATCTGTAATAAACATATGCCCTGGCGCATGTGTAATCATAAATGGCGGTTTGACATGTGCAGCAATGGCTTGTGGCGTGACCCCGCAAGCCCAAAAAAGCGGCACTTCACCATCGTTAATCGTCACGCGGTCACCGTAGTCAGGCTGATTTATATCGTCGATACCGATACTTTCCGGATTGCCAATATGGAGCGGTGCACCGTGGACGGTAGGAAAACGACTTGTTACTTGCACGGCGCGTACCACATCTTTTTCGGCAACAGGACGCATACTGACAACAGTGGGTCCTTCGAATATTCCGGCTTTAATGGTTGGAATAGATGTTTTGTACATCGGTACATTTATTCCTTCGTCGTTGTGGCGAATCGGAATGCCATTGTTGACTAAAGCTTCTTCAAACGTAAAGCTACAACCAATGAGAAACGCGACCATGTCATTATTCCAAAGCTCCGTAATGTTTGTCAGCGTTTCCGTTAATTTCCCGTCTCGGTAAACATGATAAAGCGGAATGTCACTTCTTATATCTGCTGTAGGCGCGGATTGGACAGGTGTAAATGAACCGGCATCGGTGACGTCTATTAATGGACAAGATTTTGGGTTGCGCTGGCAAAATAGCAGGAAATCGAACGCCATGTCTTTTGGAAGAACGACAAGGTTAGCTTGCAAAAAGCCATTCGCCATCCCCGAAGTAGGACTCTTTAAATTGCCTTCTCGAATCAGCTGCCGGATTTCTTCTGGTGTGGAATTTTGTAAGTTGATCATTTGCGAACTTCTCCCATCTGAAAGCGTGAGTTTTATCAATTGGTAGTCTTGTTATGTGAGGTTACTGATTAGCAATAAAAGTAACATCTGATCATTATTTTATACATCAAATAAAACAATAAAGAGCACAATCAAAACGGTACTCCGTTCTGGCTGTGCTTTTTCATAGTGGATCAAACTTGAGCTGCCCAAATTTCAATTTCAATTTTGATGTCGGGCAACCCCAGTTCTGTAATGTACCCAATCGTCATGGCTGGATAATCAGTGCCGAATAGCTGTGACCATTCAGCATATAAGAAATCCCAATCGATCTTTTCGGTAGCCCATATATTTACTTTGATGATATTCTCAGCAGTTAACTGTTCTGAATAGAGAACTTGTTTAATATTTTTAACTGTATTGGTAATTTGAGAATGGAATCCCTTAGGAAGCTTGCCGTTCGCATCTAGACCAATTTGCCCCGAAGTCACATACAGCTCTGCATTTCTGGGGATTCTCGTAATGTGTGTGTAATTGCCGACGGGTTTCGGCATACCGATGGGATTGCGTCTGGTGATTTTATCGTTTTCCACTAGGCTTCCCACCTTTCTTTGCAATTGTATTTTTAGAAAAAGAAAGGATGATCAGTTGTTCCACACCACGTTTTTTTGCGCTTTCTCATTGACACTCAACTGAAAAACATCCGGTCTAGCGTAATGTCCCGATACGTCAAAATCAAACTGACTTTCGGCGATTTGGTCTAAATCGAGTTCGGCGTAGAGAATGGTTTCTTCTCCGTACACCGGCTCGACGATCAACTCCCCTAGAGGTCCTGCTATGCAACTTCCGCCACGAGACATTTCCTCTGGCAACTCTTGAAATTCAGCCCGTGACGAAATAGCTTCTGGGTACATTGATTTTGTTGAATACTGATTGCACGACAATACGAAGCAACGCCCTTCTGCCGCTACGTGTCGAACCGTTGACGTCCACGTATCCCGTCCATCGGCAGTTGGCATGACGTAAATCTGGATCCCTTTGTCATACATTGCAGCACGCGCGAGCGGCATGTAATTTTCCCAGCAAATTAACGCACCAAGTCGTCCGTAAGGCGTCTCGAAAACTGGCAATGTACTGCCGTCGCCTTGTCCCCAAATGAGACGTTCCGACCCGGTCGGTTTTAACTTACGGTGCTTGCCGAGCAATTCGCCATCAGGTCCATAAAATAAGACTGTGCAATACAGCGTGCCTTGGCTACCGTTCGAGTCTTTTTCGATGACACCGATTACGACGTAAGCTCCCGCTTGTCTCGCTGCTTTGCCAATCGCTTGTGTTTCAGGACCAGGTGCTGTGATGGAATTGTCCCAGTATTCACGAAAATCTTTGCGACCTTCCAAGTCACGGCTGCCAACCACTGCACCAAACGACATACCACGCGGATAGGCGGGGATGAATGCTTCTGGGAAGGCAATAATATTAGCTTGCTGCCTAGCTGCTTCTTGAATCAAACGAACTGTTTTGGCTACGCCTTTTTCTTTGTCCATGATTTCAGCACCGGCTTGGACGACGGCTACTTTGAATTTCGTGATTTTTTTCATGTGATCATCCTTTCGTATCTAGTAGGTGTTTTGAAAAATCCTAACTCGTTTAAAAAAAGTTTCGAATATACACAAAAAATATTCCATAAAATAGAAATAGTGGAAAATCGACTTGATCCAAAGCTGCATTATATATATCCTTGGTAAGAAGACATAACTTATATCGTAACAATTAAATCGTCTTTCTAAATCTGAATTTTGCAACAGTTAAATTATATCAAATTTAAATCAATCTATTACCACTGCTTTAACTTAAATAAAAATAAAAGTAGGTGAGAAAAATGAAAATAAAAAACATATATGTCGTTGGGGCAGTTATTAAAGACGGTAACAAAATCTTGTGTGCACAACGTGGAACGGAAAAAAGTTTGCCTGGTTTATGGGAATTTCCTGGAGGCAAAATAGAAGAAACTGAAACGCCGCAAGCAGCGTTGCGAAGAGAAATCCAAGAAGAAATGCATTGCCAAGTAGAAATTGGTGAACAAGTAGAACATACGGTGTATGAATACGACTTTGGTATTGTTCATTTAACTACGTTTTACTGCCAATTGGTCGAAGGAACTCCAGTATTAACAGAACATATAGCAATCGAATGGTTAGAAGCGCACGAACTCGAGCAGCTAGAATGGGCGCCAGCAGATATTCCAGCGATACAAAAACTAAAACAGCATGCTTAAGTTTAGAGATATAAAATTGGCTGAAAGAAAAGCGGGGGATAGGTATGAATTTTCTTCAGAATTTAGAAGACTCTCTATATAAAGGGTTTATCGACCAAGCAAAACCAAGTGGTGAACGTTTCAAGCCAACTTTGCTGATCAATAATACGAAAACAAATGACACTGTGTTGAATTCCATTACAGAAGAGTTAGATAGCTGTCAATCATTTCTCTTTTCTGTAGCATTCGTGACTGAAAGTGGCTTGGCGACCTTAAAAACGCATTTATCAGATCTTGACCGAAAAGGAATCAAAGGAAGAATTTTAACTTCGACTTTTTTAAATTTTAATCAGCCTAAAGTATTTAAAGAACTTATGAAAATCAATAATGTGGAAGTCCGGTTATCGAACATGAAAGGTTTTCATTCAAAAGGCTATATTTTTTCACATGAAACGCATCAGACGTTAATTGTCGGCAGTTCTAATTTAACGGCACAAGCCTTGCAAGTGAACTATGAGTGGAATGTCAAATTGAGTTCTCATGAAAACGGAGAATTGGTCCATCATTTTTATCAGCAATTCGAAGAGGTTTGGGAAAATGCACAACCGCTAACAGAACAGTGGATTACAAACTATGAACAATCTTATGTACCGATTGAATACCGCAAAGAATTAAAAAATATAGCTGAATTTCCCGAAGTGTATACTGAAAATCCGTTAAAAGAAGCCATCAATATCAAGCCGAACAAAATGCAAGAAGCTGCTCTTCAACAAATACAGTCAGTACGTGAAGCTGGAAATGACAAAGGTTTGGTAATTTCGGCGACGGGGACAGGGAAAACTTATCTATCTGCTTTTGACGTCCGAAGTTTTGCTCCAAAAAGAATGCTATTTATCGTTCACAGAGAACAAATTCTTCAAAAGGCAAAGTCGGACTTTATTCGAATACTGGGTGGAGTGGAAAGTGATTTTGGAATTCTTTCAGGAAATTTGAGAGAAACGGATGCGCGTTATTTGTTTGCGACGATTCAAACTATTTCAAAAGAAGCCACGCTCAATCAACTAGATCCGCAAGCTTTTGACTATATTTTGATTGATGAAGTACATAAAGCGGGAGCTAAGTCGTATCAGAAAGTCATCGAGCATTTCCAGCCGAAGTTTCTCATGGGCATGACGGCAACACCGGAACGAACCGATGATTTTAATATATATGAGCTATTCGACTATAACGTTGCGTATGAGATTCGCTTACAAGAAGCATTAGAAGAAGACATGCTTTGTCCGTTTCACTATTTTGGCGTAACCGACGTTGAGTATGAAGAAGGCGTGATTGACGAAGCGACCGTTTTTTCGAAATTGATAACAGAAGAACGAGTTGATCATCTTCTGCAAAAAATCAATTACTATGGACATTCAGGTGAAAAAGTGAGAGGGCTCATGTTCTGTAGCCGAAAAGAGGAAGCTATCAAGCTTTCAGAAGAATTGAATCGTAGAGGGTTAAAGACGGTAGCATTGACTGGCCAAAATTCGCAAGAAGAACGAATTTTACACATTGACCGGTTAGAGAATGGCATCATTGATTATATTTTAACTGTCGATATTTTTAATGAAGGAATCGATATTCCGAGTGTCAATCAAGTGGTTATGCTAAGACAAACACAGTCTAGCATTATTTTTATCCAGCAGTTGGGCCGTGGTCTTCGCAAGCACGGATCAAAAGAATTCGTAACCATCATTGATTTCATCGGTAACTATAAAAATAACTACCTCATTCCAGTCGCGTTGTCAGGTGAGCGTTCACAAAACAAGGATAATATTCGCCGCCGAATGAAAGACACTAGCTACATCAGAGGGATTTCCACAGTGAATTTTGAAGAAATTGCGAAAAATCGTGTGTTCTCAGCGATTAAGAAAAGTAACTTAAGTGATATGAAGATTCTTCGAGAAACTTATCTAGAGTTAAAAAATAGAATCGGACACATTCCACAGCTTCAGGATTTTATTCAGTACAACTCTATTGATCCGTTAGTGATTGTTCACAAATACACAACCTATCACCAGTTTTTATTGAAGTTGAAAGAAATTGATCCGCTTGTAACTGTTTATGAGGAACAGGTATTGACGATGCTGTCACTGGAAATTCTAAACGGCAAAAGGCTGCATGAGATCCTATTGCTTGAATTATTAGTGGAAAAAGACCAAGTCACGCGGGGCACTTACGAGCAATCTGTAAAATCCCATAACTGTACGGTCAATTCGGACACTTTTGCTTCGGTAGAGCGCATCTTAGGTTTAAGCTTTTTCAACCAAGGTCCACGTAAAAAATATGGCAATAAACCACTTGTGGTCTTTGGAGAAAGCAGCATCTATTTTAATGAAGATATTCAAGAAAGCTTAAAGAAGAATACGAGCTTCCGAAAAATGTTTGTTGATCTAATAGTGAGTGCTAAAGAATTGAGCAAAAGCTACGAATGTAATCGTGCTTTAACACGTTATAAAAAATACACGCGTAAAGATGCGTGCCGTTTATTAAACTGGTCAAGCGATGAAAGCTCCACGATTTATGGCTATAAAACAAAGCACGGTTCTTGTCCGATTTTTGTTACGTATCACAAAAATGATGAAGTAGAATCGAGCGTTGCCTATACAGAAGGCTTTATCAGTCCTGAAATCTTTAAATGGTCAACAAGAAGTAATCGCACCTTAGCATCTGGAGAAGTAAAAACCATTATAGATGCTGCGGAAAATAATATTGATCTCCATTTGTTTATCAAAAAGGATGACGACGAGGGTGGCGATTTTTATTATTTGGGTCAAGCTCTTCCAGATAAAGAAAACATCGAGCAAGCGTTGATGACGGATAAAAACCTAAAAGAAATCCCGGTAGTCCATATGCATTTAACGTTAGAGAATACTGTGGAAAGTAAGTTGTATCACTACATTACGAGTGAAGAAAACTGATTTTAACAGCAGCTCTTGTTAATGGAAGACACGTATTTAGATTCGCCACTGCCGGCAATGAGTACAGTAATCGGTGACTAGATACGTGATTCGCATGACTGGAAAGTAGCAGGTAACAAATGTGCTTACATAAAAAACTGCTGTCTCGTGAGTCTCTATAAGTACGATTAATGCTTGATTTTACTTTATTAATTTTTACTTTATCTCCATTTGAGAATAGGCTGATTGAAATGAAGGCGGCGACTCCTGCGGGAACAGCACGAGCTGGAGCCACTGGACTGAGTGGAGCGAAGGAAGCGGCAGAGGCCGTGCCCGCGGAAAGCGTCCGCCGCAATGAAAATTAGCCGGTCTTTTCGAGAACAATAAAAGGGCTGTCACCAAAAGTCATTTTTTATGACCTTTTGAGGCAGCCCTTCTTTTTTATGCTTTTTACCCTGAAAATCCTACAACTTCACAATCGTTCTTCCTAAATGCTGGCCGTTTTTAATCGCTTCAATCGTCTGAGGCAATTCTTCAAGCGTTACTTCATCCGTTAAAGTCGTTTGAGTGATGTTCCATTCGTTGGCCATCTTCTCCCAAATAGCTCCACGCTTGTGAATCGGTACGTTCACCGAATCGATACCAAGCAAGCTTACACCTCTCAAGATAAAGGGCAAGACCGTAGTCGTGATTTGCAAGCCACCAGCGTTGCCACACATGCTCATACTGCCGTCGTAAGCAAGTTGAGGAATGAGTACAGCGGCAACATCTCCACCGACTGTATCGACCACATAATCAAAACGTGTTTTGTTTAATGGCTTTTGTAATTCACCTAAGTCATCTGCGAAAACGACGTTTGTTGCGCCAAGTGATTTTGCGACTTCAACTTGGTTGTCTTTCCGAACAAGTGCCGAAATGTTTTGGAAGCCCATTTTCGATAAAATCTGAAGTGCGATACTGCCGACTCCGCCTGTTGCGCCGGTAACCAAAATTTCGGGATGGTTCGCTGCGTCCATCCCGCTCTTTTCCAACGCACCAATAGACAGTGCTGCAGTAAATCCAGCTGTTCCGAAGACCATCGCGTCCTTTAAGCTCAAGTTACCAGGCAATGGGACGATCCAATCTGCAGGGACACGTGCGTATTCTGAGAAACCGCCTGTGTGGCTCATGCCCATGGCAAAGCCTGTAACGATGACTGCTTGCCCTTTTTTGAAACGTGAATCTGTCGACTCAAGGATTGTTCCGCTCAAATCGATTCCTGGTGTCATCGGATAATTGCGGATCACGCCGGTATTTTTTTGAACAGCTAACATATCTTTATAATTGATGGAGGAGTAGGCAACTTTGATTAAGACTTCACCTTCTGAAAGTTGGTCGATGGTGACCTCTTCTAAATCATAAGTGACTTCAGTATTTTGTTCATTAACTCGAATTGCTTTAAACGGATTCATAAAAAATTGCCCCTCTCTATTTGTTGTTTCTGAAGAATAGTTCTGCAACAAAATTATTTGAATACAAAACCTAACATGATAAGATGAATATTGTCAATATGGAGGAGATTAAATGGAACTAAATGAGTGTATTAACTACTTACTGAGTATTAGCCAAAACAAGGTGTTTAAACACTTTAGCAAGCTATTAGAAGAATACGACTTAACCCCAGCTCAATACGGGGTGTTAAATTGTTTATGGAGAAAAGGCGAAATGTCTCCTAAACAAATTGGTGCCATGATGCATTTGGAAGCTTCGACGGTGTCTGGGATTTTAGATAAAATGCAAAAAGCAGGCTTTATCGAACGCTCAATCGATCCTGAAAACCGCCGAAACATTTTAGTGGCCACCACGAAAAAGGCGAAAGCGATTCAACAAGACGTAGAAGCAACGACTGAACAGCTAAATGAGTCAGTGCTGCAATTTCTCTCAGATAGCGATAAAGTGGTGCTAAAGAAGTCATTAGCAAGTATTATACAAGCTGATTTTTATTAACTAAAAGAGCTACCGAATCGAGGGATTCGGTAGCTCTTTCTTATCGTAATTTTCTTTTTAAGCTAAGCTGTTTTTTCTTTTTCTTTTCTGAAATGGGCGGCTCTGGTGCTGGATTGTAAGTATCCGCATATAATCCGGTGTAGGACTTGTACCAGGTGAACAGATGACTCAAAATTACTTTAAGGACGGCGTAGGCCGGAATTCCGAGGATGACGCCGAAAATACCAAAGAGATTCCCCGCAGTCAATAAAACCGCAATGATGGTAACAGGGTGAATTTGTAAATTACTGCCAAGTATAAGCGGTTGAATAACACGCCCTTCTAAAGTTTGTTCGATAAAAAAGACAATCAGTACTTTAACGAGCATAAACGGCGAATGGACGACAATCGCGATAATAACGATAGGAACGAAAGCGATAAAGGATCCAAGAAAAGGAATCAAGTTCAAAATGCCCGCCAGTACACCTAAGGTTAACGCGTATTTAAGTCCAATGATGCTAAAACCAATCCAGAACATCAGTCCAACAAAAAAGGCGACAATCAATTGTCCTCGGATATACTGGCTAATCTGTAAGTTCATTTCGCGCAACAACAGGTAGCTATGTTCACGCATATTCGAAGGCACGAGCTTCATAATGTGATAAGGCAAATGGTGGCCGTCTTTCAGCAAGTAAAAAAGAATAAATGGAGTCGTGATGATAGCGAGTAACGTTGTCGACAAGACGCCAAAGACACTACCGAGGCCAGTCACGGTCGTACCCACCACATTATCTGCTTGATTAGTAATGGACGTGGATAAGTTCTCTGTTCCTCCCGTTAGCTGCGTTTGCAGTTGTGACAGCAAATTACTCTGGAAAAAGCTATCGATTTGAGAGACAAAGGTATTCAAATAGTCTTGCCAGTTTTCCAGTAAGCTTATTGTCTGTTCTCGGATAATCGGAATCAATGTCGCAATGCCCCAAGCGAGCAAACCAGCAATCACTACAAAGACAATTAAAATACTGGCCGAACGTGGGAATTTTTTCGTTTCCATCCAATTAACGAGTGGATTAAGCAAGTAATAAAAGACCCCCGCCATGATTAATGGCAGCCCCATGACATCGAAAAAAGCAGTGAATGGCCGGAATATAAAACTAACTTTTGGTAACAGTAGCAAGTTTACTAAAATCAACAAAACAATAATCAGTATGGCTACCGCTTTGTTGTTCAGTACCCATTTTGTAAACCAGGAAGCTGCATGGCTAAAAGGATTCTTGTTTTTATCTTGCTCCATCATGTCCACCTCTTTCTCGCTAACTCTAGCTAGTGTCGTTTTGAAATTCCATTTCTTGTAGTAAGATTAAAATACCCGGATAGCCGATTTTTCACACTAAAAAGAATTTTTCTTTCAAGTTGTTTCTAGGTATGTTGAAAGTTTGTCGTAAATTTCTAACGTATTTGTCCACATGTGGATAAGTGGCAGAGAATGACAAAACACCATAGTTATCCCCGTTTCTACGTGAAATCATCCACATATTCAAGGTTAGCTCCAATCCCTAAACAACTTCGCCTTCACTATCCACTAAATTAAAGAACAGAAAAAACCGAAACCTCAATTCTTTTCGTTCGTAGAATAGACAAGCGATTAGGAGGTGCGAGATATGGATACAAGTTTTTTGTTTGTTTGGCTAGTCGTTATTTTCGGCTTTCATTTTTTAAGAATATTTTTGAAAAAGCGCTTTGGGATTGATAAAGAAGCACAAGCAGGAGTTCCAGTGAAGAGATTCGAGCGATGGAATGGGTTGCTGACTGTAGCTGCAATCATTGCCATAGCTTTAATGTTCCAAGGTTCATTAGAAAGATTTTTCTTTTGGCTATTTTTTATTTTTTTTGTGGGGAGTGCTATGCAAATTATTTTAGAATGGAAGTATTTAAAAGGATCTCGAAAGTATCAGGCGTCACTTCTGTACTTTTCAATCGTAGCAGTAACCTTGGTCGTTTTCATGACGATGGCTTTCTTACAAGTAAGCTAGTAGATGAAAAACTTTCAGGCAAATTGATTTTTTGAGGAGGTAGAGTGAAATGGAGACGTTAATTCTAATTGGACTTGGTGCTCTTCTGCTGTTTATTGGCTTCTTGCTCCAGCGAATAGAGAAAAAGCACGGAGTAGACCGAAAAGCAGCGCCCGTAAAGAAAATCGAGCGATGGGTAGGATGGATCCTTGTCACGAGCTTGATTGTACTTTTGCTTTTGTCGATAAACGAGGTAACGATCAATTACATAAATGTCTTATTGTTTTTTGGAATAGTAGCATTGTTCCAGACCGTTCTTGAATGGGGTTATGTTAGAAATACGCAACGATCTGTTATTAGCTTGGTTTTAAATCTTGTTTTTTTGTTGTCGCTAGTTGGGTTGGTTGAAGTTGTGAAATGGACGATTGCGAACTTTTAAAAGAGATCTCGCTATGACGAAAGAATAAGCACAAGTCAGTAGAGAATAAATATTCTTTTCTCTTGTTTATACCGGATTCTGCGCTCCAGTCGGTCGCTTTCCGCGGGCTTGCCCCAAACTAACTCTGGCTAATCGCCCGAGTGGATTTCATCGCTTCGTTATCTCGCAGGAGCACCTCTTTGCCCTTTGGATCCTGGAGTGTGGAGGCTACACGTATTCAGCATCTCTAAGTAAGGAACGGATAAATAGTTTGCTCTCTTTGATTAAAGCCGCCTGCTTCTAAGCGGGCTGAGCCCACGGAAAGTGAAGTGGTCAGCTCGCTTGGAAGTATACACTACTATTCATTCTCATGTGGACTAGTTATCCAACACTACCGAACCGTCATACATTTTGCCATGAAGTTTCGCAAGTTTACCCGCCATGGTTTTGGGAGAATCTTTAAAATCTTGTTGGATCCAGTAAAAGAAAAAGCCTAAGCTGCCGTATGTCATAAAATAATTGAGTGTGGGAATTTCTAAGTCGCTCGTTTCTTCCAATTGTAGCTCTGTAGCAGATATTTGAACGAGCGTTTCACAAAACTGATTTTGTGAACCAGGCAGTACTTCTCCTCTAATAATCAACTGGAAGATAAATTGATGTTGATAAATGTATTCGAAAATTGGCAAATGACGCTGCACGTCGGTTGAAGAAAAGCGTTTTAAATTCTGAAAGCTCTTACGAAAATCACTTGCAAGATTTTCCAAGTGATCTGTCACGATAGCTGCGAGCAAGTCGTTCAAATCCTTATAATGTGAGTAGAACGTCACACGGTTGCAGTCTGCGCGCTTCGCGACTTCTGTAATAGTCAGTTGTTGCAGTTCTTTTTCTTGCAATAAATGCAATAAGGCTGTCTTTAACTTTTTTTGTGTTCGCAAAATGCGGCGGTCTTCTGTGCTGTTCACCTTATTTTCCTCCTCTTGTATCTAGAAAATGAAGCGATTTGTGAATTAAGTATGACATGGAATCTTTTCATTGGACAAACTAGATATTTATCTGTTAACTTACAAGTGTAGTTTAATTATGAATCGATTTCCAGCATAACCATAGGAGGAATAGAAAATGGCAAGATTACAAGGCAAAGTAGCAATTATTACGGGTGCGGCACAAGGTATGGGTGCATCGCATGCGAAGAAATTTATCGAAGAAGGCGCAAAAGTTGTAATCACGGACTTAAACGTAGAAAAAGGCGAAGCGCTAGCGAAAGAACTTGGAGACAATGCATTATTCGTTAAGCAAAACGTCACTAACGCAGAAGACTGGGCAACAGTAGTGGCAGAAACTGAAAAAGCATTCGGTCAAGTAGACGTATTGGTTAACAACGCCGGTATTACGATGGCAAAATCAATCTTACAAACGACAGAAGAAGAATACCGTCGCATTGTAGACATTAACCAAGTATCTGTATTCCTTGGAATGAAAACAGTCATTCCAGCTATGCAAAAAGTAGGCGGCGGTTCGATCGTCAACATTTCTTCTATGAACGGGATGGTTGGTGGAGCAATCGGTTACACAGATACAAAATTCGCAGTTCGCGGCATGACAAAAGCAGCAGCACTTGAATGCGCAAACTATGGTATTCGTGTAAACTCTGTACACCCAGGCGTTATCGCAACGCCAATGGTTGTTCAAGAAGATACAAAAGCAGCTGTAGAAGCATTTTCAAAAACAATTCCAATGAAGCGCGTTGCGCAATCTGAAGAAGTTTCGAACATGGTGTTATTCTTAGCTTCTGACGATGCAAGCTACTCTACTGGTTCAGAGTTTCTTGTTGATGGTGGACTAACAGCTCAGTAAAAACAAAATAAAAAGCCGTTACGCTGCAATTTGCGTAACGGCTTTTTTTATGTTGTTTTTTTGTTTACAAACAATACGAGTACGGGTCCAATAATTGGAATCCAAGCGAGTGATTTGAGTTTTGCTTGTGAGTAGAAATGATAGGTAGCATAGACGGATAAGCCCCATAGCACAAACCAGTCAACAGTCATAACAGATACCAGGCTTGATGCGAAAAAAGCTTCGCGGTAAGCAGCTAATGAAAACCCCTGGAATAATGTCAGGCCATTGAGTAACCAAAACACCATAAGCACAACCAGCCAAAAGCGGGAAGCAAGAAAGCGAGCAAGCCAGTCGGGAGTCCTTAATTTTCTATCAGCTTGTCGATTGCCAAAAGCGAAATACAGTAAGAGTGAAAAAGCACCAATACCGAAAGACAGCAGTGCAAACGGCCACGCCGGCCATTTTTGTCGATCATTGAGTAGCAGCAAAGTCAAAAAAACCAGTGGAAACAAGCCGAGCGCATTGAAAACGGCAAGCACGAGCGGATCAATGGCACCCAGGTCGCCACTGAATATGCTCGACAAGATTGGATCTGTTTCGCCACCAGGTGCTAGAAAAACAGCATAGCCGATTAGTAGTAGCCAGACAATCAAGAAAATCATGGGTAGCACTCCTTTTTAGAGTAAAGTTATTAAATGACTAGTTAAGTTGAATAAAAGAAAACGTTTTCTACACCGCTTCGGGCGCTTTGGGCATGGCTCCCGCAAGAAGCCAGGCAAAGTTCGCCTGGCTTCTTACTTCGCCGAGCCCATGGACGCGCGGTCCTGTCGCGCCAGAGGCATGAATCATATCCTGTGGGCCCGAAAGTACAGCTGTTTTGCAGAATATCAACAAGTGGAAATCATTCGTTCAACCTATGTAGTTCCCTTAAAAAGTTATGGACAAACGAACGAGTGGTTTAGCTAGCATGGAAAAAAACCATAAGGACAAACAAACCGAGAATTAGTAAGCTTCTGACTTTACTAGCTTTCCATGTGACAATGCTTGAACCAATGCCACCTATAATCAGTAACACAAGGCCCATTGTTTTGATCATGGGAACAGCAAAGGTATCACTGAATTCGATAAGAAAAGCCCCTAAAGCAAAAGAGCCCATACTTACTAGAAATTTTGGCGATGTAAAATCAGACTTCACAGACTGTTGGTCAGTCGCGTTCATTTTGAAATAAGCCCATGTCATCATTGCAATGGGTACACCAAACGCAATGAGGAAAGTGACAAGTGAATCTGTATCCGTCTCCAATGCATATGCCTCCAATCACGTAGAAAAATAAGTAGCAGGTGAAATCGTCTCTTTTGTAGAATTTTAACAGGTAGAGGAGTGCTTGCATATGGAAGTTGTGATGTATATGGGGTTATTTGTTCTTGTCATTTCTTATTTTCTTTTCTCGGACGTATATTTAAAGAAAAAGCGTGGAATCAAAAGAGGTTCGAGAAGTATTTTTCACGAAAACAAAAATCGTTACGTACTGATTTTGCAAGGAGTTATTTTCATCGGTTTTATTTACGCGTGTATGTATCTAGTTGCAGAACTAGATTTTACAGAACTTTCTTTAGCTGTCCAGATCAGTCCTTTAGCAGGTCTCTTTGTTCTCCAAACAGTTGTTACAGGGCTTGAAGAGTGGGTACTCCATAGAGACAAAGAGCGCTATTGGTATGATTGGACTGAAACAGTATTTGTTGGGCTAATTTTTGCTTTATTACTTACAACGGGAGGGTAATGACTATGTATAGGGTAACGAAAAAGAGAGCTAAAGCGTTGTTGATCGATTCGGTGATTGCTGCGACTGTGTCATTGGGCGCAGAACTGTTATTAAAAAAGAGAATAAAAAGTCCGTTTTTTCACCAGATAGTTTCGCCTTCATTAGTTTTCTGGGGGCTTGAGTATGCGCAGCTACGAGTGAACGGGCAAACAGTCGGACAGAAAGCGATAGGCATTGCGTTAAAAGATGAAGCCGGTGGTGAGCTAAGCGCAGAACAAATTCTCAAACACATCGTGCACCGAGATACGATAAGTGCCTTCATGTATGTGAAAAATCGAGCACGCTACGATAGTTACAAAGGTGAAAAATACCCACATGATCTTTATGCGCACACAGTCGTTAAAGAAGTAGATTGACGGTCATCTCTCCTTATTCAAGGAGAGATTTTTTTGTTTTGAAAATGATATTGCAAGATACAAGACATAATCTACCGGCATATCCTACTCGTTTGATTTGTGAGAATATATTCTATCGATATACAATCTTGTTTTTTAGCGCTACAATATCCAAGGTGCTAGTCATTCCATCATTTTTTAACGGGTGACAAGTGCAAACGTATACGTCAAAACGATGAACTAGATGGTTCGAAAGAATATAAAAGTAAGCTGCTGGAGGATTTGTATGAAGAAACAAACAGAAATAAACAATACTGAAAAAGCTGGATGGGTCTTGTTGATTGGTATTGTGTTAATTGGAGCAAATTTACGTGTGCCGATCACGTCGGTGGGTACATTAATGTCATTTATCCGTGAAGATCTTGCTATAAGCAATGCGGTCGCAGGATTGGTTACGACATTGCCTTTAATCGCTTTTGCTGTGCTTTCTCCCTTTGCACCGAAAATCGCAAACCGTATCGGCATGCAATGGACAATCGCCTTATCCATGGTGTTTCTAATTATCGGAATTGCCATAAGGTCTGTAACGGGAATTGGTTTTCTGTTTATCGGAACACTTCTCATCGGATTGGCGATTTCTATAGGAAATGTGTTGATCCCGGGAATTATCAAAATGAATTTTCCCTATCGAATCGGCGTCATGACGGGGATATACGCAGTCTTTATGAATATATTCGGTGCGTTAGGCTCTGGTTTAAGTGTACCGATTTCTGGTATCGGTAATATGGGGTGGCAAGGTGCGCTTGGGGTTTGGGGAATACTTGCCACCATAGCCTTAATCGTGTGGCTTCCGCAATTGCGCAAACAGCAAGGAGCCGTGTCAAAAGCACCGATACAACCAAAACAAAAAACCAAGTTATGGCGATCCCCGCTTGCTTGGAGTGTCACTCTTTTTATGGGAGGACAGTCTTTAGTCTTTTATACCTTAGTCGCCTGGATGCCAGATATACTGAACACGATTGGGTACAATGCCGGTTCTGCCGGATGGATGGTCTTTCTAATGCAAGCGGCCATTATTCCGACTACGTTCGTAGTTCCCGTGATTGCTGAGAAGTTAAAAAATCAAGTCGGTCTTGCGATTGCTACAGCTTTGTTGTTTATGACCGGATTTTCGGGCTTGCTTTTTGGGAGTATGATGTTGGTGCCGTTGTGGGCCGTGTGTCTTGGAGTTGCTGGGGGAAGTGGATTTAGTCTTTCGATGATATTCTTTACACTAAGAACGAAAGATGCAAAAGAAGCAGTGGAATTGTCAGGGATGGCTCAATCATTTGGTTATATGCTGGCAGCTATTGGTCCTGTTTTTGCAGGTGTCTTGTACGATATCGGCAGCGGTTGGACATTGCCACTGCTATTCTTGATGTTGATATCTATTGTTATCTTGATTGCAGGGATCATCTCCGGTAAAGAAGGCACAATAGCAGAACGAGCTAAAATAGTAGCATAAATGCACGATAAGCTTTTATCACTCGACTTTCCTATCATAAGGAAAGTCTTTTTTTATGGATAAAACGAAATAAAGCAGCATTCTTCTACAATCTTCTTGCCAAGTTATATAATGATAAAAAAGCGAAAGGGTGATTCGCGTGAAACTGTACAAGGACTTGGCCAACTGGTGGCCGCAATGCTTTTTACTTTAAAAAGTTTTTTTCAATGACTTTGACAGACTTGTCACCAAATATGTTGGAAGTGAGTCGGGAGTTGAACCCAGATTGCCTTCATATGCAAAGCGAAATGGGGATAATCGACGCAGGGCGCGATTTTGATTTGGTATTTATTCATGACGTAATTTCTTATTTTACGGATAAAAATGATTTACTCACGGTAATGAAAAATGCTAAAAAACATTTGAACTCCGATGGCCTGCGCTATTTGGAATGGAGCTACGACTTAGACACAAAAGACCAAGTAACGGAAGTCGAATACGCTTATCTTATGTGTGGAGAAGACGACTAGATTTTCAATGACTTTGACAGCGCAAAATGCGTGTAGTTTTCTATGGGTAACTAATAGGTAACGCTGGAATTAATGCTCATTTTGAACGCGTAATCTTTTCAGAGGAACCCGGTACCTATTTTGCGATTGCTGCTACACAAATAAAACAAAAAGTATAAATATGATTCAAGGAATAGAAAGGACAGTGGATATGGAACAGTACCGCATCAATCCAGACAAGGGCATGGAATTTGGTATTTATACGTTGGGAGATCATCTGCCAGACCCGCATACTGGGCAGCGGATTTCTGCAAGAGAGCGCATTCAAGAAATCATTGGCTTGGCAGAACTAGCAGATCAAGCGGGACTCGACTTTTTCAGTGTCGGTGAAAGCCATCAAGAATATTTTGCCACTCAAGCGCATACGGTGGTACTCGCGGCGATTGCCCAAGCAACGAAAAATATCAAAATCTCTAGCTCTTCTACTATTATTAGCACGTCAGATCCGGTACGTGTGTTTGAAGATTTCGCGACCATCGATTTGATTTCAAATGGCCGCGCAGAAATTATTGCCGGGCGAGCGTCGCGTGTTGGATTATTTGACTTGCTTGGCTACGACATCCGTTATTACGAAGAATTGTATGAAGAGAAATTTGAGTTGCTGCTACAAATCAACAAAGAAGAAACGGTCGATTGGAGCGGGCAGTTTCGTGCTCCACTACGTAGCGCACAAGTTATTCCGCGTCCGCTTACAGGTTCGCTTCCCATTTGGCGTGCGGTTGGTGGACACCCAGCAAGTGCGATTAAAGCGGGGCATGCGGGTGTACCGATGATGCTTGCGACGCTCGGCGGTCCTGCAGAAACATTCAAGCATACGATTGATGCTTACCGCGAAGCAGCGGAAGAAAGTGGCTTTAGTCCCTCTAAGTTACCTGTTGCGACTGCTGGATTTTTTAACGTGGCCGCAACAACTCAACAAGCCATGGAAGAAGTTTATCCACATGTGGATAAAGGGATGCGAAAAACCAATGGACAAGGTTACCCACAAGCCGCATTCATGCACGGTGCACAAATGGATAGCGTCATGAACATCGGCAGTCCCCAGCAAATTATCGAAAAAATCCTTTACCAACATGAACTGTTTGGTCATCAACGCTATATCGCGCAAATGGATTTTGGTGGCGTGCCGATTGACCGTTTAAAACGCAATATCGATTTGATCGGGACAGAAATTTTGCCAGCGATTCGGAAATATACGATGAAAAAATAAAAAGATGGTTCAGGCATTGTGCCTGAACCATTTTTTCGAATGTTACTGTTTTACTTTTATCGTCGCTACAAAATCTAAAAGATCTTTCAATGGCATATCCGCCATCGAATCCAGGCGGTGCTCTACGTGACCAAAATTCATTGTGCTTGTGATTTTGTTCGGCACCACTACACAACTCATACCCGCGCGTTTTGCCGCTGTGGCACCATGAGCCGAGTCTTCAAAAACAAGACATGTCTCAGGAGCTAAATCCAAATGCTCGGCTGCTTGTAGATATAAAGCAGGATCGGGTTTTACTTTTTCAACATGGTCCGATGTTCGGATACACTGAAAGTAATCATACAGATCTAGGCGTTTTAAATGACCCGAAACCCAGTGATAACTAGAACTCGATGCCAAACCAATTCTCAAATCCATTTCTTTTGCTGTTTCCAAGTACTCAACGACACCATCGCGTGGTTTTTCTTTAGACAAAACAGAAAGAAATCTTTCTTTATATTGTTTGTTTAGTAACTCATGTTCTACGGGCTTCCCAATTTGCTGCTCCATATAATGGAACGGTGAAAACGAACCATCTGTACCTACTTCATTTTGCCACATACCTAGTGGCAATTCGCTATTATACTCGGCAAACATTTCTTGAAGAAGTTGATACTGATGCGTTTCTGTGTCAAAAATCAATCCGTCAAAATCAAATATAATTCCATTTATCATAAGGCACGTCCTTTGCTATTTAATTGAATAAGCTATTCTTCAAAATTAAAGCTACTCTATATCTTCTGCTATATGTCTAAATACAACATACTCAGAAGAAAGTGCGAAAGGCGGCGACTCCAGGGGGAACAGGACGAGCTGAAGACCCTGGACTGAGCGGAGCGAGGGAAGCGGCTGAAGCCGGCCCCCCGGAAAGCGTCCGCCTGGAGCGCTTTCTTCTTTGCTCTCTACGCCAACAACTTCGTCACTTCACGAGAAATAGCATGTGTGTTGATCGTTGATTCTAACTGCTCGTTTTTCACGCAGCTGATAAACTCTGCCAACTCATAATACATCGAGTCAAAATCATGCGCTATAGACAAGTCTTCAGTCTGCCCGTCTCTATACTTAATGAAGATATTTTTCGGATCACTGATGCGATCAATTTCAATGGTGCCATTCTCGCCTTGAATTTCACTTGGCAGAAAAGAATCCGAAATCTTCGAATACATAATAACTGCTTCCATATCCGCATAATTCCAAATCATGCTGCCTTGCCCATCGGCACCTGTCGATAATAGTAATTGATTTTTCATTGCAGAATCAGGGACACCAACCAAATGAATAATCGGCGCGATGCAATAAACGCCTAAATCCATTTTAGAACCATTGCCAAGTTCGGGCTTAAAGGCATTTTCAATAATGCCATTTTTGTATTTATCGTAACGTGAAGAATATTGGTTGTAATGAAACACAAAACGACGAATCGGCCCAATTTTATCGATATTTTTCTTCAAGTTCAAAAAAGAAGGAACCAATGTCGATTTCATCGCTTCCATATAAGTTGTTTTGTGTGTTCTTGAAGCTTCAATAATTTGGTCCATTTCATCAATTGATGTAACAGCTGGTTTCTCACAAAGAACATGAATGCCGTGCTTCATCGCCAATATGCTTTGCTCAGCATGCATAGCATTAGGTGACGCGACATAAACCGCTTCAATCTGTCCGCTGCTGAACATAGCCGCCATATCGGTATAGACGTTATCAATCGCGTATTTTTCCGCAAATGCGGTGCCAGTTTCTAACTTTCTGGAATATACAGCTCCAATTGTAAAGTCAGGATGCTCTTTAGCCGCTTTAATAAATCGGTCAGTAATCCAATTTGTGCCGATAATGCCAAACTTCATTGTAACTCCTCCAATATAAATATAGATACGATTCTCATCCTCTATTCTAACTTAAATATCTCCAAAAAGAGCGGGAGGGATCAGACTGTAGAAAAAGTCTCATTAAAGTGAATAGCGGTGTATAACTTCCAAGCGGGCTAACCACTTCGCTTTCCGTGGGCTCAGCTTCAGCCCATAGCTGTCAACTTAAGAAATAACGTGGAGTATGCCCATTAAATTTGTACGATATGGGGGTTTGAATTAGGGGAATATCGGAAATGGTGATAAC
>NZ_JASISN010000024.1:0-51030 GCF_030063085.1 Planococcus sp. S3-L1
GCAGTGCAAAACATCAAAAAAATGACCCTTCTGCTAAGCAGAAGGGTCTAAAAACTTCACGTTCTTTTGTTTCTTGACCAATCCACTGAGAAGATAATCGATAAAACCTTAGTTTCTCAACAAGCTGGAAAACCGCTGAGAGTTTCTCAGCGGTTTTGTTTTTGGTAATAGATGTAATCAAGCGCTATGCCTTCTTTCCCGAATTGCCGTAGCAAAGACGTTACCTGCCCCCTGTGATAGCTAGCATGATTAACAAAAGTGAATAACATTTCTTCTCTAGTTGTGGAAAAATCATCTCCGCGCATATTTCGATAATGGAGCGTTTCTTGCCACTTCGCTTCAGGTAAAGAGGCGAAAAATAATTCCATTTCAGCATGAAGCAACATAAAACTTTCTGCTGCTTGTTCCGTTGTTTCTACATCGAAATGTTCAAATGTCGGATTCGCTACACCTGACATTCGAAGCAACCACAGTTTTTCCACGCCTAAAACATGCTCTGTTGTTTCTTGAATCGAAGCAAAAGAATTGATTCCTTCTTTTTTATAAAGTTCTTCGCCTAAATCTCTAACGTGTTGCAGGCAGGCTAATGTGGCCCATTTGTGATAAGAGAACATTTTGTCTTTGTTCAATTTGCACACCTCTCTCTACCGCTACTCACGATTCAAACCAACGTCGCGTATCTTTCCACCATTTTTTATAGGTGGCCTTGCCCTTTCAAAATTCTTCCTCGATTACTGAATAATAAAAATGGTCTTTCCACTCACCATTTATATAGAGAAAACTCTTCAACAAGCCTTCTTGTCGAAAACCCGTTTTCTCCAACACGCGAATAGAGCCCACATTATCCGGAGAAACATAAGCTTCGACTCGGTGAAGACGAAGCTGTTCAAAACCAAAGACCGTCATTAAGTTGACTGCTTCTGTAGCAATCCCTTTACCGACATACACCTTATCAATCGAATACCCGATCAAAGCACTTAAAAAAGGCATCCGTTTCACGCTGTACACGGAGATGTGTCCAATCAACTTATTGGTATTGTGTTCAAAGATCCCAACGCTATATTCTCGATTTTCTCTCGCTTGATAAATCGATTCCCGAATTTTTTCTCGCTGAACGCTCGCTGAGAAATAGCTGTCTCGATGACGTGGTTCGTAGACAGACCAGTATTCCCGGTTACGAAGCAGCAATTGCACCATTTCCTCTGCATCTTCAACCGCTAAACTGCGCAGATAGCATGTCTGCCCTTCAAAAAGCAAGTTCACACTAGGCCTCAGTAGATGTTAGTGAAATGAATTCCTTGGCATCTTGAACACATAAGGCAATTCCTTTTTCCCAAAACGCCTGTTGTGTAATATCTTCGCCTAAATGCTTCATCGCTAAGTCTTCTGCTGACATTACCGCTGTATCACGAAGTAAAGCCATGTACTTTCCTTCAAAACTATCCCCTTCTTCTAAAGCTTTTGCGTATACGCTCAAAGAGAATAAATAACCAAAGGTGTAAGGGAAATTGTAAAAAGGTACTTGGGTAATATAAAAATGCAATTTGGATGCCCAGAAATGTGGATGCGTTGACGCCAATCCGCCCGCAAATCCTTCTGTTTGAGCCTGCTCCATTAATTCATTTAATCTAGCTGCAGGAACAACACCATTTTTACGTTCTTCATAAAAACGAGTTTCAAAAAGGAAGCGCGAATGAATGTTCATGAAGAAAGCAACACTACGCTGAACTTTATCTTCTAGCAACGCAATTTTCTCTTCATTGGACTTGGCATTTTTCACAGCTGCATCTGCCACAATCATTTCCGCAAATGTAGACGCTGTTTCTGCGACATTCATAGCATACGAACGGTTTAACGCGTGAACTGGACGAAGAGCGAAAGAATGAAATGCATGCCCAAGTTCATGAGCCAAAGTTGCCACATTAGACATCGAGCCACTATAAGTCATGAAAATACGCGATTCTTCACCTAATGGCAAGCTTGTACAAAATCCGCCAGGTCGTTTGTTCGGACGATCTTCTGCTTCGATCCAGCCATTTTCAAATGCTTGCTGTGCGAATTGCTCTAGTTCCGGACCAAATTTTCCAAATTGCTTAAGGATAAATTCTGCTCCTTCTTGATAAGAAAACTGTTGCGTACTTTCCGTTACTGGTGCATCCACGTCATACCAATCCAGTCCGTCTTTTCCAAGTAGTTTTCCTTTTTGGTTTAAATAATCAACAAAAGGCTGTTTGTTTTTACTAATAGCTCTCCACATCGCATCTAAGGTTTCTTGCTTCATGCGATTAATGTGTAAGGGTTCTTGAAGGGGATTGTCCCATCCACGTTTTTTATACGTTTCCAAACGAAAGCCACCAATGGAATTCAAGGTTTTGGCAAAGAATTCTTCTTTCTCTGTCCATGCTTCCTCTAATTTTTGGTAGGACTCTTTTCGAACTGCTGCATCTTTATGAGAACTCAGATTATTCGCTTGTCCTACCGATAATGACTTCTCTTCGCCGTCCACTGTGACTGTAACGTTAATTTCGCCAACTAGCATATCGTATAATTGGCCCCAGCTGTGATACCCGTCAATACTTAACGCGGTAATCAAGCCTTCCTCTTTTTCAGAAAGTAACATTTTTGCCTCGTCACGCCACTCGTTTAAGACAAATGTAAATTTACGTAAAGACTCTTCGTTTAATAGTTCGTTCCATATGCCATCCTCGGTCTTTACTAAATCTTGTTGGATTTTCTGAAAAGAGTTTTGGAAACGCGCAGATAAGGTCGAAGCTTCACTTTCTAAAATACCTGCTTTTTTATCTTGTGTATTTTGTGCCATCAAACAGCCAATAAATGAACCTGCTTGACTGAGATGGCGCATTACACGGCTCATTTGTTCAAGCAAGTCAGCAACTTTTGGTGCATCTTCTTTCGTCGTTAGTACTTCAAACTTTTGGACGTGCGCTTCAAATTCAGAGAGTTTGTTTACTGCCTCGTCCATATGTAGCCGCAATTCCCGCGATTCACTTCCTCCTGGAAATAGCGTGTCCAAATCCCATTGTTCTGGATAGGTAACTGTCATAATTTCTCCTCCTGATAAACTAAATTTTCTAAAAACACTTCTTTAGTATATCATTTTTCTTTCCGAAACCGGAACAATATTTCACTCTTCAAGCTAATACTTCACCTTATCGACATGTTTAGGGATTTTTTTGGAAAAGGTTAATTGTTGATTGAAACGACGACAGGTATACTAAAATGAAGGAGGGATTCTGCATGATTCGTATTTTACTTATGACAATTTCTTTTATTGCTGTCGTTGTCATGAATACTTTGGCAAATACCTTGCCGTTAAACGATCAAACTACAGGTGACGTGTCTAACCGACTGTTAGTGTTGTTTACACCAGCCGGTTACGTATTTTCAATTTGGTCCATCATCTATCTTTTGCTGGCTGTTTGGATTGTTGCTTTCTGGATACGTTTAAGAAAAGGACAGACCCCTTCACACAAGATCACTTTGTTTTTTGTCTTAAGCTGCCTGTTCAATATAAGTTGGCTCTTGTTATGGCATTATGAATTTTTTGCCTGGTCCATTGTTGCCATGCTTGGCTACTTGATAGCATTGATTGCTCTTTACCTGCAATATGGAAATTCGGAAAGATCGTTTACTGAACGGCTGCCTATTTCAATCAATATGGGATGGATTAGTGTAGCCACTATTGCCAACATCAGTTTCGTCTTAACTTTTTACAATTGGAGCGGTTGGGGATTGAGCGATCAGCTGTGGACAGTTATTATGTTGACAGTCGCGACTGCAATCGCTTTGCATATTCGGTTTCATCATATGGATATTCCTTTCGCTTTGGTCTTTATATGGGCGTTCATTGGAATTGCTGTTAAACACGGCACAGACGAAATGTTAGTAACAACCGCATCTCTTTTCTTGAGCGGCGTTATCTTAACCGGTATTTTGCTCATAAAAAAAAGAACGGCACCTACTCAATAAATCTGCGAGAGACTCGATTAGAGCGAGCTTGTCTGCAGATTTTTTGCATTCACATTCAACTAACATAAAAAAGAGATTCGGCTATTCCACCGAATCTCTTTTTTATGTTAGCTGTTTAGTTTAGTCAATAAAATCGGTTCACCTTTTGTTACCAATACAGTATGCTCGATTTGCGCGACCAATGATTGATCCGGTGTTATAAATGTCCAGCCATCACCTGACTCGATAATGTGCTCGGCTTTTTGAGAGATAAAGGGCTCTACTGCAAGTACCATGCCTTCTTTTAAAATCGTCGTCTCCCAAGCATCGTAATAATTTAAAATATGTTGGGGCGCTTCGTGAAGTGATTTACCAATGCCATGTCCAGTCAAGTTTTTGATGACGAACAAACCTTGCTCTTTCGCTTCACGTTCAACAGCCTTACCAATTTGGTTGAGTTTTGCACCGGCTTTGACTTTCGTCATCGCGCGGTCAAATGCCGAAGCAGCTGCTTCACAGATTTTTTCTTTTTCAGCATGTCCTTCGCCTACAACAAATGAAATTCCTGTATCAGAGAAGAATCCTTCATATGACCCCGAAACATCGATATTCACAATATCTCCATCTTGGATGACACGGCTACCTGGAATACCATGAGCCACTTCTTCGTTGACGCTGATACATGTATACCCAGGAAAATCATATTCTGATTTTGGACCGGAAACGCCACCCAGCTCCTCAAATAATTGACCGCCCAGTTCGTCGATTTCTTTTGTCGTGACTCCAGCTTTTGTGGCAGCTTTCATCGCTTCCCGAATTTCAGCCACCATTTGGCCAGCTTTTTTTAACATTTCAATCTCTTTTTCATTAGTTGCTATCATCAATGACCCTTCTTTCAAGCTTTTCTATTCAAGAATTATACCACAAAATTAAAAGGGATTCTCTTCTACAGGTCTAACTAGTCCTGAATCCAAAGATTGAAAAGAAGGCTGTCAAAAGACAGCCTTCTACCATTTCAAGCTTCTGCATCTACCAATTTCGGTGCAGCCGCAAAAAGTGCAGCACAGACAAAAGCAGCAAGCAAGAATACCGGTATCATGTAAGTTGCATTATAGATGACCGAATAGATGATCACATTGCCTTCAGCAAACATGCCGAAGAACAAAATACCTGTAATAACATGGACCAAGTAGCGCAACACAGAAGCGATTAGCACTCCCACTACTATAGCCGTTATCATTTTACCCGTTTGCTTAGCTTGCGCATGTTGCATATACTTTGCACGCATAATGCCTGCTACCCCAACAACTCCATACGCTAAAATATAATCCAGCAAGACCTGCATGACAACAAACCCAAACGATAATGGGGTGACAGAGATAAATCCAGAAACGATTTGCAGGAGCCCGACTAAAATCCCAGTTAGAATTCCGGCACCTGCACCTCTTCTAAAAGCAATTAAAACAATTGGAATCATTACCAAGCTGACCGAGCCGCCTTGTGGCATCCGGAAAGAAATGAAATCCAACACAAATCCAAGAGCCGCGAAAATTGCAATTTCTGTCATCAACAATACTTTTTTATTTCTCATGACTTCCTCCTTAGGTGTTGTGTACATCACCAGAAGGGTCGTGAATAAAACCATATTAAAAACGACGTCAGGACAGAGCCTGGCGTCGTTGTAAGAGCCGGTTTCCATCCACATCCCTGCGCAAGTGTTAACTTACAGGTTCAAAGGGTAAGAACAAATGTTCACTCTCAGCAAAAGCTCCCCTTGTGGTGTATACAACTATATTAACAGTCACCTGTATTGTACACAACGCTGTTCTTTTATGCAACATCGTTTTAAGATGATGTGATAGGGTAAAGATGAGAATAGTTACGATACTTGAAAGGTGGTGGAGGCAGCCGGGATATTAGGCTTGCCAAAAGGATGATTGAATTGTTAAAAGAATTGATAAAGATTCAAAGTGATACCAAAGAGGGTGCCAACAAAGCTCTTCTTTTCTGTGCCGATTGGCTAAAAACCAAAGGAGAATCCGTGAAGGTTCATGACAATAAAGGCTACTTGATGTTGACAGCTGTTAAAGGGCAAGGAGAAGAGACGATTGTCTGGAATGGTCACGTTGATGTAGTTCCGGGTCATAAAGAGCAATTTGTACCTGTTGAAGAAGGAGATCGACTTTATGGGCGAGGCGCTGCTGACATGAAAGCCGGAGTTGCAGCCATGATGCAGGCGTTTGTCGAACTCGACAGTTCCCTCGTAACTCGCGAAGTGCAGTTACATATTGTCACTGATGAAGAAATTGGCGGACGCCATACATCCAAGTGGCTCGTCGAACAAGGATTCCACGGTGATTTTGTCATTTGCGGAGAACCTACCGGATTAAAAGTCGGACTTCAATCTAAAGGGATTTTGAGAATGGATATGGTTTTTAAAGGCAAACCTGCTCATGGTAGTCGTCCATGGGAAGGAATTAACGCCATTGAATCTGCGATGAAATTCCATCTGGCCGTCGCCGATTTACCGTTCCGAAAAGAATCCACCGAATATTACGAGCAACCTTCTGTCAATCTGCCCATCATCAAAGCAGGAGAACGCTATAATGTCGTTCCTGAGGTTTGTGAAATGTCTTACGATATCCGTTTTATGCCAGGACAGCAAAAAGAAGAAATCGTTCGACAATTGGTGGACTTGGCTGAGACTTTGAACGTTACTATGGATTATAAAGCTTCGGGATCTACACCTCCTCTAACAACTACAAAAGACAATCCATTTATTCAAAGCTTGCAAAAAGCAATTACAGCTACTACACAACAACAAGCTGTTTTGTTTGGTCAGCACGGCGCAGCCGACACACGTTATTATGCAGCCGTAAACGGCGGTGAAGGTGCCATTGAATTTGGACCAAGTGGTGACGACTGGCATGGCAATGCGGAATATGTAACGATTTCAAGTGTTCACGCATACAAAAACATCTTGCTGGCACATGCGCAACTGACGTAAGAGGTTTGCATCATAGAGAACTCGGGAAAACAACAATCACTACGATTATGAATGGAGAGATTTAAATGGCAATTGGAAGACTACTGAAATCTGCAATCAAATATGGCCCTATAGCATATCCCATTATTCGCAAAGTATTAAACAAAAGAAAACAAGGCAAAGCAGGTCAATCTCCTACTAAACAGCCTACTAAAAAACGCTAATAAAAAACGTTCTGGCATATATGCCGGAACGTTTTTTATTAGCATGAAACAGCTACTCTTCTTACATAAAAAAGTGAACCTCTCAGTATTTAGAGAAAAGTGAATATGCATTTTCGCACATTTTAAACGTAAGGAATTTCTTGCTGTAAAGCCAAGTACCCTGTTTTGTTTTGATCAGAAGGTCGCTTCGCCGTTTCTTCAGCTTCGCTATCTTTTGGTGTCTTCTGTTCTTGCTGTTCTTGTGCTTCTATAATTTCCTCAAAAGACAGTGGGTTTGCTGGTGGCAGTTCAGAATTTTCTATGGTCCACGCTTCTTGATAGTTTTCGAAAAATGCGTTTGCCATCGCCTGGTAACCAATTACGTTCGGATGAACATCGGCTGGATTTGGAATTTTATCCACGCCGTTTGCACCAAATGGTTGGTCTACTGACACAAAAATAGCACCCGCTTTTTCAGCTGACAATCGAAGAATTTCATTAAGTCGATCCAGTTGTTTGGACGTGCCATTTTTTTGACTTTCACGGACGTGAGGGTATGCAAAATAATAGCCCATCACATAAACAGTGGCATCTGGAGATTTTTCGGTAAGCTCAGATAAGATTAAGTCCATATTTTTTCTTGCTCCATTGAGCGCAAAATCTACTTGACGTTGTTGAAAAGTCAAAGAACCTTGTTTCGAGTCGTTTTGTACTAAACGCAACAGATCATTTGCTCCAGCTGATATCGTTATCAGATTAGCTGACCCAAGCACTTTTTCCGCCTCATCTGTTTGTATACTGTCTAACACATCAGCCGTTGTAAATCCAGGAAATGCCAAATCTTTCGAGTAAAAGGCCACGGGTTGATTGCGTGTTAGTTCTTGATGGATCAAATCGGTATAACCCGTATCTATTTGTTGATTGGGTGTTTGTCCTGCTGCTAGTGAATCCCCGATTGCCACATACGCGGCAGGGATTTGTATCGCTGCTTGCGCAGAGGCCGTTCCACTAAACAATAGAAAACCAGTCATTGCTGCCATCCAATACTTCTTCATCTCCATCACCTCTTAGAATGCCCAGTTTCCGTTTCGGAAGATAGGCTCTTTTGAACCATCAATCGTGATGCCATCAATATTCATGTGCTCACTGCCTATCATGAAATCTTCATGGACAATTGACGTGTTAAGGCCGATAGCTGCTAGTTGATTGCGCTCTAAATCGCGTGCACCTTCGTAGCAAGTAGGATAAGAATCACCAATCGCTAAATGATTTGAAGCATTTTCATCGAATAAGGTATTGTAAAACAGAATATTCGAATCGGAAATTGGAGAATGAAATGGCACTAATGCCACTTCTCCCAAATAAGCTGCCCCTTCGTCGGCGCTAATCATTTCGTCTAGAAGTTCTTGTCCTGTTGCTGCTTTGGCCTGAACAATTTTCCCTTTTTCAAAAGTCAGTGTAAATCCATCAATCACATTTCCCTGGTAGACCAGTGGCTTTGTGTTCTGAACGATGCCATCTACTCCATGCTTTAACGGAACGGTGTAAACTTCTTCGGTCGGCATATTCGCAATAAATGGATTTCCTTGAGGCGTTTTTGACGCACCAGACATCCAAATGTGCTTGTCTGGAAGTTCAATAGTTAAATTCGTTCCAGGTGCACTATACTGCAATTTCACGTAACGTTTATCGTTTAATTGCGTAGCTCGTTTCTCTAACAAGGCGATGTGGTTTTTCCAAGCTTCCACTGCATTGCCTTCACCGATTCGTACAGTTTTGAAAATAGCTTGCCATAAAGACTCCATTTGTTGTTCAGCCGGCAAGTTGGGAAACACTTTTTGTGCCCATTTTGAGGACGGAATTGCAACAATCGACCATGCTACTTTATCCGTTCCAACTGCTTGACGATAGCGCTCTAACGCTGTTCCTGAAGCTTTTTGCCAATCGGCCAAACGTTTTGCTGGAATTCCAGTTAGCAAGTCCGGATCTTCCGCATCAATCCACAGGAAAGCCCCACCCGTATTAACAACTTCATCTCGCTGTAAGACAGACCATTCTGGATATTCTTTAAATGTGTCATCAGGAGCTAATTCAAAATGCGTTCGTGTCAATACCGGATCTTCGTAGTTAACCTGTACACGTTTAGCACCTGCTTCATAAGCTTTTCTAACGACAATCCGCGTAAATTCAAGCGTGTCAATTGTTGTATTAATGACGACCAATTGTCCTTTTTGAACATTTAATCCGACATAAACCGTTAATTCAGCGTATTGTTCAAGCTTTTCATGAAAATTCATCGCTTATTCCCCTTCGCGGCAATGGTTTTGCTAGATCCTTCGATTAACTTACCACCATGAACAATTTTTTGAACAGGCTTAGAAGGCAATTCTTTCGTGAATTTTTTATAATGACGTTCATCAGCATACGCCAACAAAGTCAATACTTCACCATCAGCCCCAGCTCTTCCGGTTCTCCCTGAACGATGTAAGTATTGCTCAACGGTTTGTGGAACATCGACGTGAACCACGTGCGTCACCAAATCGATATCCAATCCACGTGCCGCTACTTCTGTTGCAATCAAAACGGCGACTTCCCCTTTACGAAAAGCATCTAATGCTTTTTTGCGTTCATCTTTTTTCATTTCAGAATGCAATGTGACGATTTTCGCGTCACGGAATTTCAATTTATTTTCCTTCATTAGCAACTGATCTAAGTTATTCACAAACGCTAATGCTTTCATGTCTGGAATATGCGAAATGCTGCGCAGCAATTCCGTTTTATCACGTTCATCCACTTTGATGAATGAATGCGTCACTTTACCAAACATTGGTAAATCTGCAGCTGTTACTTGCAGACGCGTTGGATGTTGCATTAACCGTTCGGCAACTACTTCTATTTCTTCTGTAATGGTCGCAGACACAAGAACCAATTGGCGGTCATGTTGCGTTTTTTCAATCAAGTCTTTCATAATCCCACGGTGCTCACGCGCCATTAACTGATCGCCTTCATCCAATACCAACATACGGATTTCATGCATTTTCAATTTTTTCGTTTTCACTAATTCATTTAGACGTCCCGGAGTTCCAACTACAATCGTTGGCTTTTTCTTTAGCTTTTCTAATTGACGCTGCATATTTGCACCACCAATCAACTGCGTAACGGTTACGTCTGTTCCTTCTGTCCACTCACGTAAGACATTAACGATTTGCATAGACAATTCCTGCGATGGCGCAACGATCATTGCTTGTATCGCTGGTTTTTCTGGATTTACTCGTTCTAATATCGGCAAGACATATGCCAAAGTTTTACCAGAACCTGTGGGAGATTCTGCTACGATATCATTGCCTGCTAACATTTCTGGAATCATCTGGTCTTGAATCGGCATTGCCGCTTCAAATCCAGCCTTCTCCCATTTCTCTTGCCATATTGGACTTAGTTCTTTTATAAAAGTCATTTGCGATTCCACCTTTTTTTCAATGCTTTTAGTGTACCATATTTGCTGTTTTATCGCCTTTTTGAAACTGGAAAAGTGTAAGCCTCCGTAGCATCCAATCACGATCAAAGTGCAGTCATTTCTATTTTCTTAAATTCAAAAAGCCAGCCCGGATACCGGACTGGCTCAGTCGATTATTCAGTTGCTTCTTTTCGTCTGTAAACAATTTCTTTTTCGGCTTCAGTGACTGGTCGAACAGGCTTTTTAATAAAGAAAGCCAGTATCAATGATACGAGCGCGATAAAAGTAGAAACGAAAAACGCGAAGTTAATGCCGTCAAGCATGGCTAAGTTCAAAATACTCTCCGGAGAAGTTCCACTTGCCGCCAATTCTTTCGCTGACGATTCGGTGCGTGTGTTCATGATGGTAATTAAGAAAGCTGATCCAACAGCCCCTGCCACTTGCTGCAACGTATTATTGATTGCTGTTCCGTGAGGATAAGATTTTATCGGCAAGGTATTCAAACCGTTGGTCATAACCGGCATCATAACCATTGAAATACCAAACATCCGCAATGTGTAAATTACCATAATACTGACGTAACTAGAGTCTAAGCTCAATTGGCTAAACATATACGTCGTTAAAACAACTAATGACAACCCAGGAATGGCCAACACTTTAGCGCCAAAACGGTCGAAAAGTCGGCCAGTAATCGGCGACATAAAGCCCATAATTAAAGCGCCCGGCAACATTAACAACCCCGAGTTAATCGGTGAAATTCCTTTGATGGTTTGGATATAAATCGGCATTAAAATCATTGCTGAGAACATAGACATGGAAAGAGAAATTGAAATAGCAGATGATAAAGCAAACATCGGATATTTATAAATTCGAATTTCCAGTAAAGGCTCATCTAATTTTAATTGGCGGAACCCGAAAACAATTAAAGATATCACACCTATTGCGATTGTCACTATGACAGTGGCATTGGTCCAGCCGAGCGTTCCGGCTGAACTGAACCCGTATAAAACACCGCCGAATCCTAAACTTGAAAGAGCCAACGAAGCTTTATCAAGTGATATATCTCTATTTTGGAATGTTAGGTTCTTTAATTTGAATATCCCTAAAGTAAGAGGAACTAGTGCGATCGGTAAGACAATCCAAAAGAGAACACGCCATGAGTAATGCTCGACGATAAATCCAGAAAGAGTTGGGCCAATTGCAGGTGCAACGACCATAACCAGTCCGAATATCCCCATCGCAGATCCTCGTTTTTCAACAGGAAAAGCAGCAAGCATAACGTTCATTAATAATGGCATCATCAATGCTGCCCCAGAAGCTTGGACCATTCTGCCGATTAGCAGAATGCTAAATGTTGGCGATATTGCCGCCAATAACGTGCCGAGTGCAAATAATGACATCGCCACAATGAAAATCGAACGATTGGAATAGCGCTGAATGAAAAAAGCACTAGCAGGAATCAAAATCCCGTTAACTAGCATATAGCCTGTAACTAACCATTGTGCTGTAGAAGCGGCTATATTTAAATCGATCATAATTTCAGGCAATGCAATGTTCAACAAAGTCTGATTAAAAATCGCTACGAACGCGCCGGTAAAGAGAATGGCAATAATGCCATAAGGTGGTTTTTTCTGTTCTGTCATATTTTCATTTCCTCCATACATCTTACGCTTTTTCTATTTCTTCATTTGATTATTCTATACCGGTTGTATATTTTTTTCAAGTCAAATGTTTTATTCATCTTAAATCATTGATTTGAAAGCATTTTTAACTTATTATAAAGATAGACTAACGGTATAAAGGTGAGGTATATGAACCCGAAAAAACAGCAAATTTTAAGCGCAGCCTACAAGCTGTTCATCAATAAAGGCTATAACCCCTCTTCTATCCAAGACATACTCGATGATGCTGGCGTGTCTAAAGGAACTTTCTACAACTATTTCGGTTCCAAATCTGAGTGTCTTATGGCAATCATGGAATCTATTGGCAGTGAAATTCGCCAGCAACGATTAGCCGCAGCACTTGGAATGCTAACCAACGATCCAGAGGTTCTGGCAGAGCAACTGTCTATTCGCATCAAGCTGAACCTTGAAAAAAATCTATTTTCTCTCTACGAAAGCATCTTTTATTCACAAGATCCGGAACTAAAAGCATTTTCCATTAAACAATACACGTTAGAAATGGAATGGATTTCTTCACGAATCGTAGATGTTTTTGGCAAAGAAGCAGCTCCTTACGCATTAGAAAATGCGGCTTTTGTCCACGGCTATGTACAGCAACTGATTCATTTATGGCGTCTCGTTTCTGTGGAGGAATTACCGGCAGAAAAACTCTCTTCTTTTGTCGTCCGCCGCTTACAAGCAACGATAACTCTTCAAATAGCAGCGAAAGACCATTTTATTGGCAAGCTCAAATTACCAATCGCCACTTTAGCAGATCACGTTAGCATTGAAGAACTTGCTATGCTATTAGAAGCTTATGCTCGAAACTTAAAAGATCATGCCAACACACAGCAATTAGTGCAGTTTCTAGCAACAGAACTCGCCACAGAAGCGCCGAGAAAAGCGTTAATTGAAAGTGTCCTAACGACTTTAGCTAATGACAAACGGATCGAAGCTGAACTGTCGATACTCATAGAACAAGTATGGAAGCATTTAGACGAGTTGGCATAAAAAAAGCGAAGCCACAACTGGCTTCGCTTTTTTTCGACATTTGCTTTTGTGTGCATTTCATTACTAGTAGCTATATTATCTGCTAGCAAAATGGGGAGCCCATGCAAATGTGAAATCGTTTCTTTGTACATTAAAACTGATTTTTTCTGAAGTTAAGTTATCAGCTGTCAGTTCTTGCTATATTTCGGCAATCGGCAGTTCAACAAATCGACTCTTGCGATAGGTTGCTAATTTTTCATCACACATGAACATGGCTCCTACTTTGTATCAACCATTGAAAAAAGCCAGAATCAACCGGCTTTTTCATTGTCTGTATAAGTTTTCATTAATTCATAAAGTGAAGTTTCATATAATTGTCTGCCATTGATCTTAAATACATTTTGTTCGACTAACCCTTGAATGATGGTTTCACGTTTATCTGTGAATTTTGACTCGGGCACTTGTTTCATTTTCATCGTTATCTCCTTCTGGAAGTATTCTTTTATCTTTACCCTATGATTTATCTCTTTAAAACCTGTAACTCAGTAAAGTTGTGTCAAAAATAAAAAAAGAGTTTAATCAGCGCGTTTCGCCAATTAAACTCTTTTTTTATTTTTCTAGCTCTAGCCAAGCCACTGCTTCACAATGCGTTGTCTGTGGGAACATATCAACAGGCTGTACTTCTTTTGTGCGGTAGCCACCATCTTCTAATATGCGCAAGTCACGCGCAAGTGTAGCCGGGTTACACGATACATAAACAACACGCGATGGACGCTGCTTGAGAATAGTCCGTAGCAACTGCTCATCACAGCCTTTACGTGGTGGATCGACCACTAAAACATCCGCCTGCTTGCCTTCTTTGTACCAGCGCGGAATCACTTGTTCGGCAGGTCCTGCTTCAAATAAAGTATTCGTTAAACCATTTAGTTCAGCGTTGCGTTTAGCATCTTCAATCGCTTGAGGAACAATTTCTACACCCATAACAAATTTAGCTTGCTTTGCAAGGAACAGAGAAATCGTCCCAATGCCACAATACGCATCAATGACGGTCTCCTGTCCCGTTAATTGAGCGTATTCAAGCGCTTGACCGTAAAGAATTTCTGTTTGTATCGGGTTGATTTGATAAAAAGAGCGTGCTGAAATTTCAAAACGAACGTTACCGATCCGATCTTCAATCACATCTTTGCCCCAAAGCGTTACGGTTTCGTCACCAAAAATAACATTGGTTTTTTCATGGTTGATGTTTTGGACAATCGATGTCACTTCTGGAACAGTTGCTTGAATCAATTCAATTGCTCGTGCTGAATGAGCAAATTTCTTTTTCTTAGTGACTAAAACGACCATAATTTCTCCAGTCGCTCGAGCTTTCCGAACTACTACGTGGCGAAGCATACCGCGGTGTGTGGCTTCTTCGTAAGGTTCAATGCCTATTTCCACTAAGTTGTTTTTCAAAGCGACCATAATCGCATCTGCTTCAGGTGTTTGAATCAAACATGTATCCGTATCTGCAATGTCATGAGAACGCGGCTGATAAAATCCAGCGACCACTTTGCCGTCTTGTGTACCAAAAGGAATTTGAGATTTATTGCGGTAGCGCCACGGATCTTCCATACCTTTAACTGGATGTACCGGCACATCTGGTAATTTACCGATACGCGTAATCGCGTCCCGCACTAATTTTCGTTTAAAAGTCATCTGTCCTTCGTAGGACAAGTGCTGAATTTGACAGCCTCCACATGTATCAAACACTGGACACGGAGCTGTAACACGAAAAGGTGAAGCTTGCTGTATTTCGATTAGCTTTGCAAAGCCATAAGATTTCAAGGTTTTTAACACATGGACCGAGACATCTTCTCCTGGCAAAGCGCCTGGGATAAACAGCGGATAGCCATCAACTTTTGCTACGCCTGCACCGTCATGTGTCAAATCTTCTACATGGACCGTTAGTCGATCGTTTTTGTTTACTGGTTTCAAAAAAATTCACTCCATTTCACATCTACTTATCATACAACAAAAAAACGCGTCAGGCAAAAGCCTGTACGCGTTCCTAATTTTTTTCTTTTCTAGCGGGACCATCTTTCAGAGAGAACCAGAAACCAAAAATAATGGCTCCGAACAACACTAGAAATGGTGCATAAAATATCATGAAATCCTGCATGAATAATGCCTCCTCTTATGCGTGGTAATCTGATTTGCCTTCAACGTAATCCTTATCGAACAAGAACAGACGGAACAACAAGTAAAGCGATGGCAACAACAAGAACAGCCCTGCGATAAATGCAATGATCAAAGCAATCGCCATGGCTTCATTAGTAAAGCTGTCATATATCGTCAAATACGGATACAGCAAGTACGGGTAATGGGATGCACCATACGCGAAGAATGCTGTAAAGAACTGCCCCATTAATAAAATAAAAGCCCAACCATAATGACGCTTTTTCCAAATTAGGTAAACCGTTCCAGCAAACAATAAGAACGACAATGCGAATGCCCACCATAAATCAAGAATGCGAGCGTAATGCTCTGGATTGTGGCCACGCAGTTCGTAAATAATCCCGGTTGCAGTAACGATTGCGGGAGCTGCCCAAACGAGCGCATATTTACGCATCAAATCAGTCGCTTTCGCATCACCAGCTTTCGATGAGTACCAAGTTAAAAATACCGACGAAATATAAAGAACTGCTGTTAAACTCAAAACGACAATACTCCACATTAACGGACTGGTGAACAATGCCCAGTAATCCAAGTAAGGCTGGCCATTATCAAGTTGGATAAAGCCACCTTCAGACATGGCAAGAACTGGTGATAATGCCGCTGGTAACAACAGCCCAGACAACCCATACATATAGATATAACCTCTATGATTGATTTTTGCTCCGTAAGTCGCAAAAGCGTAATAGGAACCTCGAATCGCCAGCAGTATCAATGCTAGACTAGCTGGAACTAATAAGGTTGTACCGTAGTAAAAAGCGGTTTGCGGGAAAAATCCGATAATCCCAACAAAGAAGAAAACAAAGAATACGTTGGTAACTTCCCAAACTGGTGACAAGTAGCGCTGAATAACCCCTGTCAAAATATGTTGCTTGCCAACAAACGAGCTATAGGCATTAAAGAAGCCGGCGCCGAAGTCAATCGACGCCACAATGACGTATAGAAACAGAAACAACCATAAAACAGAAATCCCAATAATTTCTAGAGTCATTCTTCTTCACCGCCTTTGCCATTTTCACGTGCTGCTAATTCTTTTTCAACGGGGTTGCGTCTATACATTCTTGAAAGAACAACAACCGTCCCGATTCCTAGAATCAAATACAAGCCAGCAAACAAAACAATCATCAAGTCCACATGACCACTAGTAGTTGCAGCTTCATCAATCTTCATATGACCTCGAAGAATCCAAGGCTGGCGTCCTACTTCTGTAAACCACCATCCTGCTTCAATAGCCACGAGTGCCAAAGGACCTCCTGCTACTGTTAGCCAACGGAACCATTTTGTCCGTATAAACGACCAGTTACGCCAAGCCGCCACAACATAGACAAAGGAGAAGAAGGCTAGCCACATCCCAATAGTGACCATCGTATCAAAAAGATAGTGAATCCATAATGGTGGAATTTCGTCCTCTGGGAACTCATTAAGACCTGTTACTTCAGCAAATGGATTACTGTGCGCCAGTATGCTTAAAGCATACGGAATCTTAATGGCGTACTTCACTTCTTCACCATCTAGAACTCCAAACATGACCAAACCAGCATCTTCTTCGGTTTCAAAATGCCACTCAGCAGCTGCCAATTTTTCCGGCTGATACTCTGCCAAATACTTACCAGAAAAATCACCAATTAAAGCCGTAGCGACAGAAAATACCAATGCTAATTTCATCGTCAAGAACAAAGCTTTTTTGTGATAAATATGCGTAGAGCCACGTAACATTCGGAAAGCCGCAATAGAAGCCAGTAAAAATGCGCTGGTCATGAAAGCTGTCGCCATAACGTGCGCTACTTTTGTCGGTACTGCAGGACTAAACATCGCCAGCAGCGGGCTGACGTTAACCATTTCACCATTTAGTATCTCAAAGCCCTGTGGTTGGTTCATAAAGGCGTTGACAATGGTGATAAAAACGGACGATGCGGCTGCACCGAGTGCAACCGGAATCAGTAGCAGAAAATGCTTCCGCTGATCTTCAAAGCGATCCCATGTATAAAGGTAAATCCCGAGGAAAATTGCCTCGAAGAAAAACGCAAAAACTTCCATAAACAATGGCAACGCAATGACGTTCCCTGCTAATTGCATAAAATTCGGCCACAGCAGCGATAACTGCAAGCCGATCGCTGTACCGGTTACAACTCCTACAGCTACGGTTATAACAAAGCCTCTTGCCCAACGGCGAGCCATCAAAATATAATGTTCATCTTTTTTCTTAATCCCCACCCACTGGGCGATCATAATCATGAGTGGTACCCCTACGCCGATTGTTGCGTAGAGAATATGGAATGATAAAGTCAAAAGCGTTAGAATACGACTCAGAAAAGCTGGATCTTGGAATTCCAATCTACTCGTCTCCTTTTTTCAAACATGTAATTTACTGTTTCCTTAGTTCCTATTGTACATCAAACGCACTTGCCAAAACTCTTCCTAAGCCTTGGTATCACAGCCAACTTTGAATAAGCTGTGACAAAAACGAAGTAAAAAGAATTGAAATTTTTCTCAATTTTTAGTATTCTATAAAGAACAAAGAAAAAGGGTGATTCATCATGAGAACAAAACGGAAAGTATTTGCTTATATCACAAGAGGCGATGATGAAAATCGTGAATTGCTTGTATTCGAATACAAAGGAGAACCAGAAGTTGGCCTGCAAGTTCCAGGTGGCACAATCGAAGACGGCGAACTATTGATCGATGCATTATACCGAGAAGTAAAAGAGGAAACAGGCTTGCCACGTGAAGTTCTTGACTTTGTAGGGAAAATCCACAAGTATACGTATTATCCTGAACATCAGGATAAGGCATACGAACGGAATATTTTTCAATTTGAATATACCGGAGAACCTATTGAATTTTTTGAACACATGATTAAAAGCCAGGGCCGTGATAACGGCATGACGTTGTTATTCCGCTGGGAATCGATTAAAAATCTGCCGCAGCTTGCAGCAGAACAAGACAAAGCAATCGAACTACTTTAGAATGTCACAAGATAGTAACTAGCAAACGGGGCTGTCCCAAAAAGTCATGAACAATGACTTTTTGAGTACGGCTTCTTTTGTTTCTGAAAATGTACACCGAGTTCTATATTCTTGACAGCAATCCAAAAAACAGACGGTGGAAAAAGAACTCTTTTTCCACCGTCTGTTTTATTTTAGAGACTTACCGGACGACTTATTTTTATTTACGGTCTTTTTCGTTCAATGAATCAATCGGCACATACATCTCAATATGACTAGCTAAGTTTTCGAATACAGCTGGCAGTAACCCACCATACTCTCCATCTAAATTGAGTAATACTCGTTCTTCTGTCGTTACTGTAATTTTGCTGGCTTTAGCATAAATTACATGAGAGTCCGATAAATGTTCACCCCGAAGAGCTAAAGAGGCAACACGGATAAACTCAGCCATATTGAGCTCTTTTAAAATTAATAACGTAAACTTCCCGTCGTTAATACTAGCATCAGGCGCTAATTTTTCAAATCCTCCAACCGAATTAGTCAATCCGATCAAAAACATCATGGCACTGTCATCAAAAACTTGACCATCGTATTCAATCCGAACACGTGAAGATCGAATCGAAGGCAGCATCTCGATGCCTTTTAAATAATAAGCCATTTGACCGAGAACTGTTTTTAACTTGCTTGGAACTTCATACGTTAGCTCCGTCAGCCTGCCGCCCCCTGCAATGTTAATAAAATACCGATCACCATTCATTAACCCTATATCCACAGGAATTGAATCACCTTTAAGAATAATATCAACAGCTTTTGTTATATCGCGTGGAATATGAACAGCGCGAGCAAAGTCATTGGTCGTTCCCATTGGAATAAGACCCACTTTGGGACGATTTTCAAAAGGAGCGATTCCTGAAACAACTTCGTTTAAGGTACCGTCTCCACCCACAGCGATTACTAAATCAAACTTCCGCTCTACAGCAAAAGCTGCAGCTTGAATGGCATCGCCTTCACAAGTTGTCGCGTGACAAGATGTTTCGTAGCCCGCTTTTTCCATTTTTTCTAGCACTTCAGGCAAGTGTTTTCGGAATAACTCACGGCCGGAAGTTGGATTGTATATAATGCGTGCACGTTTCATGAGATTCAGCCTTTCTGGACTTTCTGTAAAGATCGACAAAACATTTTCTAGGTAAGCAGTTATAGGTTTTCTAAAAATAGATCATTCATTTATGTTAGTGCTTTTTGAAATGCTTGACGTAAGTCTTCATAAACGATTTGCCAAAAACCATTGTTATATACAAATCCATCTGAAATCTCACCAATAACGGTCTTCAAGTGATGCTCGTATTGGGGATCATCTTTATCCGGAAGTACCGATTTCTTTTCATCGACAAAGTTTTGAACTTTAGGAGCTCGTGGACCCCAAGTACCCAGAACCTTGCCGTCTTCTGAGAGAATAATGTATTTGGGAATTGAACGTCCACCATTGGTTAAATAACGATCCATCAATTCGAGATGTTCATCACGGTATACGCAATGAACCTCTAAATGAACCGCATCTGTGATTTTTCGCAGGATGGCATTATTCATCATCGCATCGCCACACCAATCTTCAGTAATAACCAAAATATGAGGTTGCTTTTCTTTTAGCAACGCCATAAATTCCGTGTCTTCTGGAAGGTTAAACTTCTCATAGATGCTATAGGACTTTTGCTGATTCGACTCCATTTGAGCCATATAACTTTCCAAAGTAATGCCAGCTTCAAAATACTGCTGCTCCGTCATCATACAATCACGTCTCCCTCTTCCTACTTTCTACTAAACAGCCGGTTCCTCTCGAATTAGAAGGTTCATTCACATGAATTCAGTTGAAATTACAAAATACATCAAGCACATGCTATTGATCCAAACTTATCTTTACTACCAGTTTACTGTTATGTAGCAAAGTCTTCAAGGCTTAGGTGAAGAAATGCTGATTTACAGCGGTGTAAGTCACCACTAATTAACGGTCAACTTAAAGACGTCTAAAGTTTAACTTAGTTTCACTAAGCATAAAATTAACTTTTACCTGCAATTCTCCTAACTAAAAGCAACCGGTTCCAGCACGAAGCGCGTCCATCGGCTAAACGAAGCTAAAGACAAACGGCTTTTTCTTAGCTTTAGCGAGAGCAATGCTCAAAGTGGCCGGTATTGCTTTAACTTTACCCAACCCATAAAAAAGGATGATCCATAATGGACCATCCTTTTTTATGGGTAAAGCTTATCTTTTAGCAATTTCTTCAAGAAGAATTTTATTAAGCAATGGCGGATTTGCTTGCCCTTTAGTTTGTTTCATGATTTGCCCGACAAGGAAACCAATTGCTCGATCTTTACCGTTTTTAAAGTCTTCAATCGATTGTGGATTATTGTCAAGAGCTGCTGTAACGAATTCACGCAATGTGTTCTCATCAGAGATCTGAACAAGTCCTTTCGCTTTAACGATATCGTTCGCGTCGCCGCCTTTTTCAATCAATTCCTTAAAGACTTTCTTCGCAATTTTAGATGAAATGGTGCCATCTGAAATCAATTTGATCATACCAGCCAAACCTTCTGGTGTTAATTCCGTATCTTCAAGTTCTTTTTGCTCAGCGTTCAAGTAAGCAGATACTTCGCCCATCAACCAGTTAGATGACAGTTTCGCATCGGCACCAGCAGTTACTGTCGCTTCAAAGAAATCCGAAATTGGTTTTGCTAGTGTCAGAACCATAGCGTCATAAGAAGACATGCCTAGCTCTGAAACATAACGAGCTTTTCGTGCATCTGGCAATTCTGGAATTTCTGAACGAACGCGTTCTAGCCAAGCATCATCAATAACGATATCGACAAGATCAGGTTCAGGGAAGTAGCGATAATCGTCAGATCCTTCTTTAATGCGCATCAACAAGGTTTTTCCTGTGGATTCGTCGTAACGACGTGTTTCTTGCTCGATAATCCCACCGGACAATAACACTTGCTCTTGACGAACTTGCTCATGCTCAATCCCTTTACGAACAAAGTTGAACGAGTTTAAGTTTTTCAATTCGGTTTTTGTGCCAAATTGTTCTTGACCAAACGGACGAAGCGAAATGTTCGCGTCGCAACGCAATGATCCTTCTTCCATGCGTACATCAGAAACGCCTGTGTACTGAATAATGGCTTTGATTTTTTCAAGATACGCATACGCTTCATCAGCTGTACGAATATCTGGCTCAGAAACAATTTCGATTAATGGTGTGCCTTGACGGTTAAAGTCAACCAATGAATGGCCTTTGCCCGTGTGCGTTAGTTTCCCTGCATCTTCTTCCATATGAAGACGGGTAATGCCAATCCGTTTTTTCTCGCCTTTTACTTCAATTTCAATCCAGCCATGCTCACCGATTGGCTGATCAAATTGTGAAATTTGATAAGCTTTCGGGTTATCTGGATAAAAATAGTTTTTGCGATCAAATTTCGTGTGGCGCGTAATTTCGCAGTTTAATGCAAGTGCCGCTCTCATTGCCCAGTCCACTGCTGTTTTATTCACTACTGGTAAAACACCTGGATAGCCAAGGTCAATGACGTTCGTATTGGTATTTGGTTCCGCACCAAAATGAGCCGGTGCTGGAGAAAACATTTTAGATTCTGTTTTTAGTTCAACGTGGACTTCAAGTCCGATAATTGTTTCAAAATTCATTGTGCTGCTCCCTCCCATGTCTGAGGAGTTTTTTTATGGAAATCCGTTGCTTGTTCATATACATCTGCAACGCGATAAACGGTTTCTTCGTCGAAGTGCTTCCCGATAATTTGCAAGCCTAGTGGTAGACCATTTTCAAATCCACAAGGTATTGAAATGGCTGGTACACCTGCTAAGTTAACTGGAATTGTTAAAATATCGTTTGCATACATTGTTAATGGATCGTCAATGATTTCACCAATTTTAAATGCTGGTGTTGGCGTTGTTGGACCAACGATGACATCGTATTTTTCAAATGCATCATCAAAGTCTTTTTTGATCAAGGTCCGAACTTTTTGTGCTTTTTTGTAGTAAGCATCGTAGTAACCTGAGCTTAGTGCATACGTTCCAAGCATGATGCGGCGTTTGACTTCATCGCCAAATCCTTCAGAGCGCGTGTTCATGTAAAACTCAAGAAGACTTCCTGCTTTTTCTGTGCGGTAGCCATAGCGAATACCGTCAAAGCGTGACAAATTTGATGATGCTTCAGAAGAAGCAAGAATGTAATAAGTTGCTAATGCGTATTTTGAATGAGGCAGTGAAATTTCTTCACAAATTGCGCCTCGTTCTTCAAGCACTTTCAAAGCATCAAGAACAGCTTGTTTTGCTGCTTCGCCAACACCTTCAGCAAAATATTCTTTTGGAACACCGATGCGAAGACCTGTAATGTCACCCGTCAATGCCGCAGTGAAATCTGGAACTTCAACATTAGCAGAAGTTGAATCTTTGTCGTCATATCCCGAAATCGCATTTAACAGGAGTGCGTTGTCTTTTACAGTTCGTGTAATTGGACCGATTTGATCTAACGATGAAGCATAAGCAATCAACCCAAAACGCGAAATTCGTCCGTAAGTAGGCTTCATGCCAACTACGCCACAAAAAGCAGCAGGTTGACGAATTGAGCCACCCGTATCTGATCCTAGCGAAAACGGAACTTGTCCTGACGCAACTGCAGCAGCAGACCCGCCTGAAGAACCACCCGGAACAGTTTCAAGATTCCATGGGTTTTTTGTTTTTTTGTAATACGAGTTTTCGTTAGACGAACCCATTGCAAATTCATCCATATTTAATTTTCCGACGGTCACCATTCCAGCAGCTTTTAATTTGTCTACGACTGTTGCATCGTAGATTGGATTAAACCCTTCTAAAATACGGCTAGAAGCCGTTGTTTCAAGACCTTCTGTGACAATATTGTCTTTTACTCCGATAGGCAAACCAAATAAAGGTCCACGTTCAGCAAAAGGCACACTATCCATTTCTTTTGCAAGTTGTGTTGCGCGTTCTTTGTTTAACGCAAGAAATGCATCTACTTTGGGTTCAAGAGCTTCGATGCGTTCAAATGCTTTTTCAGTCATTTCAGCAATCGTTATTTCTTTTGTATGTATCATTTCTTGCAATTGTGCAGCTGTTTTTTCTACCAATGACATCTTTAGTGCCTCCTTCCGACTACTCTAAAATTGTTGGGACTTTAACTTGTCCGCCTTCATGTTCTTTCACGTTTTTCATAACCAAATCACGATCTAATCCTGGGATTGATTTATCTTCTCGTAAAACGTTGACCATTTGCAATACATGCGTCGTTGGTTCAACATTTTCCGTATCCAATTCACTTAACAATTCCATTGCGTTGGTAATTGCTTCTAATTGATCTGCAAAATGTTCCGCTTCTTCATCAGTAATTGCAAGTCTCGCCAAATGAGCGACTTCAATTACTTCTTCTTTAGTCATTTTCGCCATTTTTCTACACCTCCGGATTCAGTAAACATACGCTATATTATACCATTTTTCTAAAAAAATAAATAGGGACAGCCGCATGGCTATCCCTGTTTTAACATAAATTATTCGTAAATGTGAACAAACGGTTTAGTTTCTCCCGCTTTTTTCAAAACCAATGCTTCTGGACCGTTAGTCGAAGTAACACTAACTTCAACTAATACATTTTCAGGAAAATGTTCTGCCACTAAACCAGTCACGTATTGTGTAAAACCAATCACTTCAGCTGCTCCAAAAAATTGGATAGGGATTTCAATTTTCAATTCTTTTAGTTCATTGTTCTGATAAAAACCTGTCCCGATTACACTTGTAAAATTAGAAAAGTAGATTTCCACGTCTTGTTTGAAATTGCGAAAAGCCGTATCGATGTCTCGGTAACGTTCATCTGAACCTGAAGTTGGAAACAGCACATACGCTTCGTTTACTGCATTCCAGTTGGCAACAGTTTGTTTGCCACCCGGTGCAGCACCAGAAGCAAAATACGTACCTGGTACCATTGCATTTCCTGCGTTTTGTTTAAAAAGTCCTACTACGATTGGTACATCCGCTAGTCCTTCTTTTTCGCGTAGGCGTTTAACAATTTCGTCGGCCATGCGCTTGCCTTCTTTTCCGATTTGTGCTTGAGGAATTTCCTGTTCGTAGGACATTCCGCCTTCAGAGCTATAATACATCGTATTCAAGGCCAGACCTATTGAGATACCACCAAGCCGAATTTTCCCCTCATCCGTCTTCACTAAATAGTTCTGTTCGGTAATGTGTGCCAGTATTTCTGCAGGCGCACGTTCACCTGCTTTTTTCTGCTCTTCAGTTCGTTTGTCCGCAGCATTTAAACCTGCTGGATTGTCTGTACTGGTGCGTTGTAGCCAGGAAGTGGCATCTTCATCCGTGATTTTCTGCCCTTCCTGGAAATAATAATCGTCAGGCGAAAATTGTTTTTGCGACAAGCGCAACAACCCATTTTCTGTCTCCACAATATCGTAACGAGAATTTAGGCGATTAACGATTTTCCCTCTTGTGGCACTTTCTTTATATGGCAGAAGCGTACGATAATATTGATCATCCAGCTGCATGCTTGGAATAATCGCCGTCTCTACTTCTTCTTTTTCATTTACTACTTCTGCTTCCTCATCGGTCTCGGAAGGAACACATCCCGTTAGCAGCAGCAAGCTGATTGGAATCCACCACATACGCTTCATGTTAAAATCTCCTTATTTGTTCAATTCCTCAACGAGACGTGCTTCGTCCCAAATCTCTACTTTAAGCTCGCGCGCTTTATCGAGCTTTGAACCTGCTTCTTCACCTGCAATAAGCAAATCTGTTTTCTTGCTCACGCTGCCTGACAGCTTGCCTCCAAGCGCCTCAATTTGAGCGCTAGCCTCTTGACGAGTCATTTGTTCCAGCTTACCTGTCAAAACAATTTTCTTTCCTGCAAATGCATTTGCACCTTCTTCGATACGTACTCGTGTACCCGTATAAGTTAGATTGACGTTCGCTTCGTGCAAACGTTCCACCAATGCACGAACTTCTTCACTATCAAAATACATCACGATAGAATCCGCCATTTTTTCGCCAATTTCATGTATTTCGACTAGTTCTTCTTTTGTTGCTGCGATTAATTGTGCTAACGTTCCAAAATGTTCGGATAAAATACGCGCTCCTCTTTCGCCAACATGGCGGATACCCAGACCAAACAACAATTTCTCCATCGAATTGCTTCTAGAAGCCTCAATCGCTGCTACTAAGTTGGATGCAGACTTGTCACCCATGCGATCCAGTTCTAGCAATTGTTCTTTTGTTAGCTTGTAAATATCAGAAATGTCGTGAACCAAGCCTTCCCGGTACAATTGCTCAATCACTTTTTCACCAAGCCCGTCAATATTCATCGCGTTACGTGACACAAAGTGAATGAGTCCTTCTGTGATTTGTGCCGGACATTGCGGATTGACGCAGCGAAGCGCAACTTCTCCTTCGATGCGAACTAACTCGCTATCACATGCCGGACAATGAGTCGGCATTTCAAAAGGCAGTTCTTCTTCAGTTCGTTGATCAAGAATGACAGCTACGACTTCTGGAATAATGTCTCCCGCTTTTCGAATGATCACTTTATCGCCAATTCGAATATCTTTTTCTTTGATCAAATCTTCGTTGTGCAAAGAAGCACGTTGCACAGTCGTTCCTGCAACCGATACTGGATCTAATATCGCCGTTGGTGTCACAACTCCCGTTCGCCCAACACTCAATTCAATATCGCGTACAGTCGTCATTACTTCTTCTGCCGGAAATTTATAAGCTGTTGCCCATTTTGGACTTTTCGCTGTAAAGCCAAGTTCTTGCTGGTATAAAAATTGATTGACTTTAATGACGATGCCGTCAATTTCATAGGGCAAGTCATTTCGTTTGTCAGTCCACTTTTCAATATACGCCAATACTTCTTCAACAGTCGTACACACTCGGCGTTCTTTATTTGTTTTAAAGCCGAGACCTGCAAGATAATCAAGGGATTCATCGTGGTTTGATAAATTATATGTTTCCCCGTCGCCACCAATTCCATAAATAAAAACATCCAAATTTCGGCTCGCTGCAATTTTAGGATCCAATTGACGTAGCGATCCTGCCGCAGCGTTTCGTGGATTGGCGAATAGCTCTTCGCCTCGTTCACCACGCTCTTCGTTCAAGGCATGGAAGGATTTTTTGGGCATGAAGACTTCGCCGCGCACTTCAAGCGAGACGGCTTCTTTTAATTTGAGTGGGATAGTACGGATGGTTCGCAGATTAACTGTGATATCTTCACCAATGCGACCGTCTCCGCGTGTTGCTCCTTTGACGAATTTACCGTTTTCATACAACAGTGATACCGCAAGACCATCAATTTTCAGCTCGCAAACATACTCAATCTTATCACCTGCACCACTGCGTACTCGTTTATCAAATTCATGTAAATCCTTTTCGTCAAAAACATTAGATAAACTGAGCATTGGACGTTCATGCGTGACTTTATCGACAGTTGAAAGTGGTGCTCCGCCAACACGTTGAGTTGGTGAATCTGGGAAAACCAGATCAGGATAAAGCGTTTCTAAGTCGATTAATTCATTCAGTAATTGATCATATATTGCATCCGGAACGGCCGGTTTATCGAGTACATAATAAGCATGACCATAGTTCCGAAGCATTTCGTTTAATTCATTTACACGTTGTTCTGCTTTTAAGCGATCCATCTAGTTTCCTCCCGATTATACTTTTTCAATCGGCGCAAATTTCGCCAATAAACGTTTAATGCCGACAGGACTTGGAAAGGCAATATCAAGTTCGGTTTGTTCGCCTTCGCCTTTAACGCTAACGACCGTTCCGGTACCCCATTTTTTATGCGTTGCTTTATCGCCCGTTTTCCAACCCAACTTTTCACTGCCTGACTGATTATAGCTAGGACGCGTTACAGCGGGTCGTTTCGGTACTTGTCGATAACTGGTTGCAGCACCAGCACGATGGTGCGCTCGTGTTTGTTCAATCAGCTCTTCTGAAATCTCCGAAATAAACCGTGAAGGCATATTGAAATTACTTTTCCCAAACAATGTGCGTGAAGAAGCATGCGTCAAATACAATCGCTGTTCCGCACGCGTAATGCCTACGTAAGCAAGACGACGTTCTTCTTCTAATTCTTCGTCATCGTTATTTGATCGCGAATGCGGAAAGACGTTTTCTTCCAGTCCAATGATGAATACGACAGGAAACTCCAATCCTTTTGCTGCGTGCATCGTCATTAAAATAATCGGGCCGTCTGCATCTTCTTCGTCATCTAATGAATCGATATCCGAAATCAATGCTAAATCGGTTAAGAAAGCGACTAATGATTTGTCGTCACTTTGCTTTTCAAAAGCTTTCGTGACGGATAAAAACTCTTCCAAGTTTTCTAAACGGCTTTCGCCTTCTATGGTTTTATCGTTTTGCAACATTTGGCGGTAGCCCGATTTCTTCAGTATTTCTTCTACCAATTCCGTTACGGATAAATACTCTTGCATTTGCGTAAAACTATCGATCATCGCGCGGAATTCCAAAGCTGTCTGTGCCGTCTTCGGTGTTAACCCCATAAAGTCAGCTTCTTGCAATGCATCCATAATCGTACGATCTTGTTCAATCGCAAAACGTGCCATTTTCTCGAATGAAGTTGCCCCAATTCCACGCTTTGGCTCGTTGATGACACGAGCTAAAGACAAATCATCGTCGTTGTTGGCGATCAAGCGCAGATACGCCAGTAAATCTTTAATTTCTTTACGGTCGTAGAACTTTGTTCCACCAACGATGGTATAAGACATATTCGATTTAACGAACATCTCCTCCATAATTCGTGACTGCGCATTCGTACGATACAAAATCGCAAAATCAGAAGTTTTGTATTGTTCTTCCTCCATTAACCGCTGGATCGTTTGAACAACAAATTGTGCTTCCTGTCGCTCATCTCCTGCTTTATGCAAAGTGATTGCTGGACCTTCGTCGTTATCAGTCCGCAATTCTTTCGGATAGCGGCTGGTGTTTTTTTGAATCACGTCATTAGCTGCCTGCAAAATACGCTTTGTCGAGCGATAATTTTGCTCAAGCATAATGACTTTCGCATTTGGATAATCTTTCTCAAACGACAAAATGTTCGTGATATCCGCTCCACGCCAGCGATAAATCGACTGATCTGAATCGCCAACCACACAAATATTTTTGAATTTGCTCGCTAATTTTTGAACCAGCTGATACTGGGCGTTGTTCGTGTCTTGGTATTCATCTACATGGATATAATGGAATTTATTTTGATAGTATTCCAATACTTCAGGAACGGTATTAAACAAATTCAACGTCGTCATAATCAAATCATCAAAATCCAGTGACTGATTTTTCTTCAAGCGTTTTTCATATGCTGTATAAACATCCGATACTGTTTTTTCGTACGGATTAAATTGATTCATGTCCGCTGCAAACTGCGATGCATCAATGCATTCGTTTTTTGAAGATGAAATCGCATTTAACATTGTTCGCGGTTCGTATTTTTTCGGATCTAAATTTTGTTGTTTTAAGACATTTTTAATAACAGTCAATTGGTCTGTCGTATCTAAAATCGAAAAACTTTTCGACATTCCTAACTTATCGATATCGCGTCTCAATATACGTACACACATTGAGTGGAACGTAGAAGCCCACATGCGTTGTCCGGTTCCATGCCCTAATAAGCCATCAATCCGGTTACGCATTTCACGCGCTGCTTTATTGGTAAACGTAATGGCTAAAATATTAGATGGATACACTTGCTTTTCTAGCACCAAATAAGCAATACGGTGCGTCAATACACGTGTTTTACCTGATCCCGCACCTGCCATGATTAGTAGAGGACCTTCTGTCGTTTTGACTGCTTCTGCTTGTTCCGGATTCATTCCGTTTAGTAAACTTTTTGTTATCAATTCCATTTCGCACCACCTCGAACATTTGTTCTTACTAGTATAACGATTCATCAGCCGTTTCCGCAACTGCCTCGACGGTTTCCATCGCTTTTTCGATACTTTCATATATGATGTTGCCGACAACAATGGTATCCGCAATTGCAGATGCTTTTTTTGCCATATTTGCTGAATCAATGCCCCCGCCATAAAACAAGCGGGTTTCACATAGAACACTTTTCACTTTTTCTGTTAACTCCATGTCACCAAACATACCGCTGTATTCCAAGTAAAAAATAGGCAAACGGAAAAAATGTTCAGCCATGCGCGCATATGCCAAAACATCTTCTGTCGTTAAATCTGTTTTTGCTCCGGTTAGTTTTGCTGCTTTACAGTCAGCGTTTAGAATACAGTAGCCTTCTGGAATCAGTTCATCCCAATCTAAAATTTCGCCATATTCACGAATTGCGCTATGATGAAGGCCTTTAATCCACAGTGGATTGTCGCTGTTTAAAACCGTTGGGATAAAATAATAATCAAAGCCAGGCGCCACAGCGGCAATTGCTGAAACTTCGAGCACGAGTGGCACATCGTAGCGCTGTACACGTTCTGTTAAGCAAAGGACATTGTCGAGTGTGACATGATCACTGCCACCAATCAAGATGGCATCAGTCCCGGATCTGCAAATTCGTTCCAAATGTTCATCTGTGATCTCTTTTGCCGGATCTAATTTAAAGACATGTTGCCATGTTTTGAAATCCACCATTTATCACCTAACTTTATCTCAGTTATCATCTATTTAGTATAACAAAAAAACCGAACAGAGTCGGCTCTCTGTTCAGTCTTTTGGAAGTTCAAATGGTTTTTCATCTGGATACAGACGTTCCAACATTCCATCATAAGCGTCATTGCCGTAGTTCAAGCAACGGCGCACACGAGAAATTGTTGCAGTACTCGCGCCTGTTTCGTTCTTTATTTTTTCATATGTTTTTTTCATGCGCAGCATATGTGCTACTTCCAAACGCTGGGACATCGATTGGATTTCACTAATTGTGCATAAATCATCAAAAAAGCGATAAGCCTCTTCTTTATCTTTTAAAGCCAAAACAGCTTCAATCAACTGATCTGTCTGATGGCCTCTTATTTTGTCGACTTGCATGCAGCTTCAACATCCTTTCCTTGCTCTGATCATCAATGCGTATAGCTGACAGTTTGCTCTATTCCTGGGGCAGTCGGAACGATATGAATCCACGTTTTTCCTGGCACTAGTTTTACCGGCTCTCCATTTGCAGTTGGCACGAGCATTCCATCAAGTGAACTCCACTCTATTTCACGAACGCCTCCTGCTTGGAAAAGTAAAGCCGCTCCACCATTCGTCAAATCAATGGATTGGCGCCCTTTCGAATCGATCGTTTGGTGAGGCGCTTCAAACACTAAAATATTTGAAACTTCGACAATTTCTGATGTTTCTTTATCGGTCGTTAGTTTGCCACCGGAAGACCGGCTATACAAATGCGTTTCTCTATCATAGGCATAGTCACTAAAAAACAGCTCATTTGTTCCATACTCCACACTTACCGAAAGAGCCTGTTCCTCTAGTTTAGCATTTTCGAACGAGTCATAGAAATAATAAAGCGATTTCCCACTGTATTCCGTAGAAGCTTGCGTAATCTTCATGGCTCTTGAAACATTTTCCATTGAGATATAGGAGTTGTGAGGCGCCACTCGGTCAGATGATCGCTGAAATAAAGTTCCGTCATGTTGGATACCATTGACATGATCAACCACTCCAGATTCTAGCAGTACTTTGGCATCTGGACTATAGCCGTGAGCTACAAAAAAGCCATCGTATGCCGCGGCCAGTTGGACAAAATATTCCCGTGCACTACGAATTGGCCCCAGTGTTTCTGGAAAATCACTTTGATAAAGCGCAACAAACCGCGTGATATCATATTCGGCAATCATTTCAAAGACCATGTCTGCATTTGTCAGCCCCGTCTGCGGGCGGGCATCTGGATGATTATTAATGACCGCCATGACAGTTCGGCTATTTGTTGGTGGCACTGCCCGTTCTCCCGTGAACGGAGCAGTCGTTAAAACCTGGTCCCCCACTGGCTCTTCAGTGGGATCCTTTTTCATAATCAGCCAAAAGCCTGTAGTAAATACTGCTAGTACTCCGAGGACTAGCAACGTAAAAACCCAATTTTTCATATCGCTTACCTCATAAATGATGGAAACAAGATTTTTTTATTCATGACATCGTAAATGCCCTTTTGCGTAATCCGTACATATGGTAAATGAGTTGCCTGCAAAAACAATAACGTATAAACCGCATCACCATGCTTATAACCACGTTCGTTTAATGACTTTTTTAATGCTTTCTCTTGATCAATCAACTCTTCCATTGGCAGATTTGACATCACACCGCCATAAGGCAGCGGCAGAGATTCGATAATTTCGCCGTTTTCGGTCAGAATAATACCACCTTTAATGCGCTTTAATTCGTTAAACGCAAGCCACATATCTTCGCGATTTTTTCCGATCAGAATAATATCACCTGTACTGGTATACGAAGAAGCGAAGCCGTCCAAGCCCGGTGCAAAACCTTTAATCAACGTATTCACACGCCATTGTCCTTTTTTATCGATAAGCATCAAAAAGCTTTCATCATGCGATTTTGATAAGTTGGCGTCATGTGTATCAACACTGACCGTATAAGGTTTCGTAATGACATCATTAATCATTTCAATTCCAAAAGGCATCGAAAATTGGAAATCACCTTCAGTTAGTTCATAGTCAAGATCAAGGTCAGGCAAAATCGACCAATCGATATTCGACAAAGATTGAACTTTTTTTCCATCTTTTTTCAGCCATACGCCTTTTGAGATAACCCCAGATGGCACCGGATTATCCATGCTATCGAGAATATTCAAATTGGCGTAACGCCCTGTTGCGATTAAACCATGCAAGCTTGTTACATTGTAGTAGCGTGCCACGTTATAAGACGCCATCATATACGCATCAATCGGTGGCACACCGGCCTCAAGTGCAATTTTAATGCACAAATCCATAATCCCGTCTACATGAAAGGCTGGAGTTGAGCCATCAGTCGTCATCATTAACTTGTCAAAAACGTTTAACTCTCGCTCGACAATTCCTTTTAAAAGATTTGGCAGATCGGGTCGAATCGAAGAATGCCGAAGTGTAACGCCATAGCCATGAAGCAAACGCATCTCGACTTCATCTACCGTCATCGCCTCATGATCTCCATCAGCTCCAAGCAGCCTCATCCGCGCCAGAGTCTTTTCCGAAGCACCTGGGAAATGACCTTCGATTTTTTTCAAGCCCATTTTGGCTTTTTGAATCCAATACAACATCTGATCATCGCCTGCCATTAGTTTTGGCCAACCCGTCAGTTCCCCACCAAGTAATACATCTTGGCGATCTAACCATTCGCCCACTGATGTGGAAGTAAATAACTGATCTTCATTATTCAATTCTGTCTGCGAATCAAAACGTGTCCACCAATAAAAGCTAAATGGCAATTTCGCTAATTGATCTAGCAATGAAAACGCTTTCTTGTTTTCTAGCGCTAAAAAGAAGGTTAAGTTGTCCGAAAGGAACATTGTCGTTCCTCCTTGAGCCGCATAATCTGCAAAGCTTTGTGGATTATACAATTGTGAAGGATGAACGTGAGGTTCTATGTATCCTGGAACGATAAGTTTATCCGTCATATCAACCACTTCAGTAGCATCGTCAATTTTCGGCATTTCTTTCCCAGCATAAACAATACGATCTCCAGAAATCCATATAGTACCTGTTACCCATTTCTTAAAAATCCCGTGAAGGTACGTTGCATTTATCAAAACGAGATCCGGCGCGATTTCTTTTGTAACAATCTTCAACTGATTTCGAATCTCTGTGTTCTTCCATAACGGATTTACCATTTGCCGGCACCTACTTTCTACTAGTTCAATACTTAATATCGTAGCATAATTATACAATGAAATACAGTTATTCCCTGTAAAAACAAGCATGTTTTAAGTTACTCAGGACACAAAAAATCCACGCATAGCGCGTGGATTTTTTATCAGCTACTGATTATTGATTGGATCGCTAAAAGGTTTTAAAACGTCTTTTTTCTCTTCTTCTTGGAAAGTCAAAACATCCGTAACAGAATCATATGATTCTCCGTAAAATTGTTCATCTTTATACGTATGGATGTCTTCGTACATTTTTTGCATGCCTTCGAAAATCTGTTCTTCTGTTTCACCGCTTGGCGTCCAGTACAAAATTTCCATGGAATTTTCTTCACCTGTTGCTAATGAACGACGGCAATAGCCAATAGATGACGCATGTTCAAATCCTTCGCGCGCATAAAATCGCAGACGTTTCTCCGTGTCAGTATCTTCGTAATTGACTGGCTCAACTTCAAGAATGATGGGTTTTTTCTTGTCTTTCAACATCTGCAAAGTCTTTCTGCCAAGACCCATTCCACGGGATTCTTTTGACACAAACAAGTAATCTACAAATGTGAAATGCGGGAATTCTGCATACATTAAGACATGATAAGGACCCTCATCTTTGTAGTAGACGCTCCCTTTTTCTTTTAATAATGCATCCATATGCTCTTTCGACTTCATTTCTTCAACTGGAAAATACTGATTTAATTTTTCATACCAATTCATAGTTTGTCTCCCTTCAATTTTTAAATGCCCTGCTAATTTTGTTTCTGGGGTCTTCATAGGTTTGTCATTCTGGAGTTTATATAGAGGTAAAAGTGGGCTGTTGAAAATCCTCAACTTTAGAATCATTGCCTATTGGGCAGACAATAAAACAAAAATGACACATCTTCTTGTCGAATTTGTGTCATCAACCAGTATAGCATATATGTATATAAACTTCAATTTAGCAGCTTTTTCTCTTGAATATTAGATGATCCAATTAGACATTAATAGCCAGTAAAATTACTACTGGCCATTAATGTGAGATAAAATTATTTTGCACGCCATCCAATGTCTGTCCGGTAGAAAAAGCCGTTCCACTCTACACTGTTCAACTGTTCATAAACTTTTCTCTGAGCGTCTTGAATAGAAGAACCATTTGCTGAAACGAGCAGCACACGTCCTCCGTTTCCAACGTACTTGCCAGATGACAGCTTAGTTCCCGCGTGAGTTACTTCCACTCCAGTGAGTTTCGTCAAGTCTGGTAAGCATGCACCTTTTTTAACAGTCTCTGGATAATTATCAGCTGCAACAACAACACCAAGTACGGCTTGTTCGTCCCACTCTAGTTCAGCCGGTTGACCTTTTAAAATGGCATCCATGAATAGCCCGAAATCTGACTTCATGCGTGGTAAGACAACTTGCGTTTCCGGATCGCCAAAACGCGCATTAAATTCAATCACTTTTGGACCTTTTTTCGTTAAAATAACACCTGTATAAAGGATGCCATTAAACGGTGTTTCTTCAGACGCCATCGCTTTAACTGCAGGTTCTACAATTTCAGTATAGGTTTGATCCACAATTGCTTGTGAAATTTGTGGAACAGGTGAATAGGCGCCCATTCCCCCTGTGTTTGGTCCACGATCTCCATCGTAAGCTCGTTTATGATCTTGCGAAATGACCATTGGATAAATTTGACCGCTATGAACGAAAGACATAAACGAAAATTCTTCACCGTCTAAAAACTCTTCAATAACCACTTTTGAGCCAGAGTCTCCGAACTTTTGCCCTTCTAACATGTCATTAATGGCAAAAACAGCTTCCTCTTCCGTCATTGCCACAACGACACCTTTCCCAGCCGCAAGTCCATCCGCTTTAATGACAATCGGAGCACCGTGGTGACGAACAAATTCAATAGCTGATGCAGTTTCTGTAAAAGTCTCATAGCCAGCAGTTGGAATTCCGTATTTTTTCATCAATTCTTTTGCAAAAGCTTTGCTGCCTTCAATTTGCGCAGCCACTTTAGACGGACCAAAAATGCGCAATCCTTTGGCTTCAAAAAAGTCGACGATTCCTTCTGATAAAGGCTGTTCAGGTCCGACAAAACTAAAATCGACTTGCTGCTCTTTTGCAAATTCTGCAAGACCTGCAAAATCCATTTCATCAATAGCAAGGACTTCAGCATCTTCCCGCATTCCATCATTGCCTGGAGCTGCATAAACTTTAGTGACCGAAGCAGATTTCGAGAACTGACGGACGATGGCGTGTTCTCGCCCACCTCTTCCAATGACCAATACCTTCATACTTGTTTCACCCCGATTAATGTTTGAAATGACGGACGCCCGTAAAGACCATAGCAATTCCGTATTCGTTCGCTTTATCGATCGACTCTTGATCTTTTTTCGAACCACCTGGTTGAATAATCGCTTTTATGCCTGCTTTTGCAGCTGCTTCTACTGTATCATTCATCGGGAAGAACGCATCTGATGCCATAACTGCACCTTCTGCAGCACTGCCTGCTTGGTCTAACGCAATTTTAGCAGAACCAACACGGTTCATTTGACCTGCACCAATTCCTAAAGTCATTTCCGAATTACATACAACAATGGCATTGGATTTTACGTGTTTTACAACATTCCAGCCCAGTTTCAACGCTTCAAGCTCTGCTGCTGTCGGTTGACGATCTGTAGCAACTTGAATAGCCGCATCGTCATAGCCAAAAACATCTGGTTGTTGAATTAATAATCCACCTTCTACTGTTACCGTGTTCCATTTGTCGCTAATTTTACTATCGAATGGAATCGTTAATAGACGGATATTTTTCTTTTGGGTCAGCAATTCAATTGCTTCATCAGAAAATGATGGTGCAATAATAATCTCTAAGAAAATCGTCGCTAATTGTTTGGCTGTATCCGCATCTACTTCACGATTTAAAGCAACAATTCCACCAAAAATTGACGTTGAATCTGCTTCATAAGCTTTACCAAAGGCATCCGCGATTGTTTTACCTGTACCAACACCACATGGATTCATGTGTTTGACAGCAACTGCTGCTGGCATTTTGAATTCTTTAATCATTTGAAGAGCAGCATTGGCATCTTGAATATTGTTGTACGATAATTCCTTGCCATGTACTTGATGTGCGTTGGCAATTGAGAAACTTGAGCCAAGCGGACTACGGTAAAAAGCAGCTTTTTGATGAGGATTTTCACCGTAACGAAGCGTTTGAGACAATTCGTACGTAAGCGTCAATTGATCCGGATATTCTTCACCTGTCAAGTCAGTCAAATAATTAGAGATGTATGAATCGTAAGCCGCTGTATGGCGGAAGACTTTTGCTGCTAAACGTCGTCTCGTTTCAGGAGTTGTAGATTGTTTGTTTTGTAATTCCGTCAATACTTCAGCGTAATCAGCCGCATCGACAATGACTGTAACGTATGCGTGATTTTTTGCAGCAGAACGCAACATGGTTGGACCGCCAATATCGATGTTTTCAATCGCATCATCAACTGTCACGTCTGGTTTTACGATGGTTTCACGGAACGGGTATAAATTAACGCAGACAATATCAATCGGCGAAATGCCGTTTTCAGCCATTTGACTTTGATGTTCTGCATCATCATGTTTGGCTAATAGTCCACCGTGTACAAGCGGATGCAAGGTTTTTACACGTCCACCTAAAATTTCTGGAAATTTCGTAACTTCGTCTACGGCTGTAATCGCAACGCCGTTTTCTTCAAGAAATTTTTTAGTGCCGCCTGTCGATAACAGTTCATAGCCCATTTTTTCCAATTCCTGTGCAAATTCCAAAATCCCTGATTTATCCGATACGCTGAGTAATGCTCTTTTTTTCACAAATAGTCCTCCTATAGATTAAGACCGACAGTTTACCGGTCGAATAATTGCTGCAATGTTGCAGGATATAATTCATGTTCAATCTGATGGATCTGTTGCTCGACTTTTTCACGTCCACGACCTAATACCGGGAATGATTGTTGTGCAATAATGTGACCTGTATCCATTCCAGCGTCTACATAATGTACAGTGACACCTGCATTTATTGCTTCTGCGGCGAGTGTTTGACCAATCGCGTCTTTACCTGGAAACGCTGGCAAAACAGAAGGATGAATATTCACAATGCGATTTTCATATGCTTCAAGTAAAACCGGACCTATCAAACGCATATAGCCTGCAAGGACCACCCATTCCACTCCAAGTGCTTGCAATTTTCCCTTCAACATCTCTTCGTAAGATTGTTTTGAATCGTATTCAGAAGGAATAAAGGAAAAAGAGGCTACGCCTGCTTTTTTCGCACGTTCTAATACAAATGCTTTTGGCTTATCGGTTACAACAAGCATGAGTTCAGCCTCTAAATTACCAGCCGCAATTGCGTCTGCAATGGCTTGAAAATTAGAGCCATTGCCAGATGCAAAAACAGCAATCTTTGTTTTAGTTTTCATCTAATGTGCCATCCTGTTGACCTTGGAATTGAACACCCTGCGAGCTTGAAACACGGCCAATTTGAAAAGCTTGTTCACCATTCGCTTTAGCGATTTCCAACACTTTTTCTGCATCTTCAGGTGCTACAGCTAGAACAAAACCAATTCCCATGTTGAAAACTGAGTACAAGTCGCGGTCTGCCAACTCGCCTTTTTCTTTCAGCAACTTGAAAATATCAAGTACTGGCCAGCTGCCAAGAGAAATTTCCGCGCCTAAGCCTTCTGGCATCATCCGTGGAATGTTCTCGATAAATCCGCCACCTGTCACATGTGCCATACCGTGAATTTCAATCTCCTTGCCAATCGCAGCTACTGCTTTTGCGTAAATTTTTGTAGGAGTTAACAACGCTTCACCAATTGGTCCAAGCGCTTCATAACCTTCAACTTGTTGATCTAGTGTAAATTGATTTTGTTCAAAGACGATTTGACGCACAAGTGAATAACCGTTTGAATGAATGCCGCTAGATGCAAGTCCGATTAACACATCTCCTGCTGCGATTTTTTCGCCAGTTACGATTTTGGATTTCTCCGCAGCTCCAACCGCAAATCCAGCAATATCGTATTCATCTTCTTCATAAAGTCCTGGCATTTCTGCCGTTTCTCCGCCAATAAGTGCCGCACCTGATTGCACACAGCCATCTGCTACACCTTTAACGATTTGTTCGATTTTCTCAGGAATTGCTTTACCTACTGCAATATAATCTAAGAAAAACAAAGGCTCTGCACCTTGTGCAACGATGTCATTGACACACATTGCTACGCAATCGATGCCGATTGTATCGTGACGATCTGCCATGAACGCAAGCTTTAATTTTGTACCAACGCCATCTGTTCCAGACACAAGAACCGGTTCTTTCAAATTCAACTCAGACAAATCGAACATGCCACCAAATCCACCAAACGCACCGAGCATTCCTTTACGCGCTGTACGTTCTACATGCGATTTCATGCGATTTACTGCTTCATAGCCAGCTTCGATATTAACGCCTGCTTTTTCATATGCTTTTGACACACCGGTTCCCCCTTATTTCACTTTTTCTTTTTCGTGCGGTAATACTGTATCGGGATAAATATTGGTCGGGTATTCTCCTGTAAAACAAGCTAAGCAATGTCCACATTTTGATCCGGGATCTGTACGTCCAATATTTTGAACCATACCGTCAACTGATAAGAATGTTAACGAATCTGCACCAATAATTTCACGCATTTCTTCTATTGTATTGTTAGCAGCGATGAGCTCACCTGCTGTACTAATATCAATACCATAAAAACATGGATTTTTGATTGGAGGTGAACTAATGACCACATGTACTTCTGTCGCACCTGCTTCTTTTAGTAAGTTGACAATGCGTCGTGACGTTGTACCACGAACAATTGAATCGTCCACCATAATCACACGTTTGCCTTTCACAACTTGACGCACTGGCGAAAGTTTCATCTTGACCCCTTGTTCGCGCAAATCTTGTGAAGGTTGGATAAACGTACGTCCGACATAACGGTTTTTAATCATGCCGAGCTCATATGGTATGCCGCTTTGTTCCGAGTAGCCAATTGCAGCTGAAATACTCGAATCCGGAACACCTGTGACAACGTCCGCTTCAATTTGTACTTCTTTTGCTAATTGCACGCCTAGACGTTTTCTCGCAGCGTGAACGTTGATACCATCGATATCCGAGTCTGGACGAGAAAAGTATACATATTCCATCGTACATATTGAACGCTCTTCTGGATAAGCAAAGCGTTCTGCACGCATGCCGTCTTTCGTAATGATTAAAAATTCGCCCGGCTCAACTGATCGAACAAATTCTGCTCCCACAATATCAAACGCACACGTTTCAGAAGCCGTCACCCACGCATCGCCCAATTTACCAAGTGATAATGGACGCAAACCATTCGGGTCTAGCGCAATATACATCGCTTCTTCCGTCAAAATCACACATGCAAAAGCACCTTTTAATAACGATAATGCATTTTTTGCTTTTTCTTCAAACGTCGCATAGCCACTTCGTTTAATCAGGTGAGCCAATACTTCTGTATCTGAAGTTGTTTGGAAGATACTTCCTTGACGCTCTAAATGCCCTTTTAATTGTGTGGCATTAACTAAATTTCCGTTATGTGAAATTGCCAAGCTACCGGTAGTTGAATTAAAGAGGAGAGGCTGAACATTTTCAATGCCGCTGCCCCCTGCTGTTGCATAGCGAACATGCCCTATTGCGGCATGTCCTGCTATTTTCTCTATTTTTTCAGGCGTGAACACTTCACTGACCATACCTTCACCTTTTAACGGACGTAGGCCTTCTCCATCAGTTGAAACAATTCCAGCGCCTTCTTGACCGCGGTGTTGTAAAGCGTGCAATCCGTAATACGTCAATTGCGTCGCATTCGGATGTCCCCATATTCCAAAGACACCACATTCTTCATTTAAGCTTCTGATTTCAGCAAGCATGGGATAGCTCCTTTCCAAGCTGAGCGAAGCGTTGCGACGGATTCGTCGATCCAAGTCGTACCGTCTTCACCGTTAATTACAAATTTGTCTCCCGTGACTTGGCCGACTTTCTTAGCATCTGTTACGACTTTCTCGAATTGCTCTGCGTTTTCTGGGCTAACTGTTACCACAAAGCGTGATTGCGATTCGCTGAACAAAGCAGTTGTTGGGGATCCAGACAACGTGACTTCCATGCCTAATCCGTTACCAAAGGTTTTTTCAGCCAATGCGACAGCCACGCCACCTTCAGCAACGTCATGTGCAGATGCAACGAGTCCTTGTTGAATCGCCGATAAAATTTCTTGTTGGCGTTTTGCTTCGACTGTTAAATCGATCGCTGGTGCTTTACCGAAAATACGTCCCTCGACCATCTTCTGTAATTCACTTCCGCCAAATTCTGTAAAGCTTTCACCAATCAAGTAAACAAAGTCGCCTTGTGTTTTAACGTCTTGCGTTGTTACATGTGCAAGGTCTTCAACAAGTCCGACCATACCGATTGTTGGTGTTGGATAAATAGCCGTTCCGTTTGTTTCATTGTATAACGAGACGTTTCCGCCGATAACTGGAGAATCTAAGATGGTACATGCTTCAGACATACCGTCTGCTGCTTTTTCTAACTGCCAGAAGATTTCTGGTTTTTCTGGATTCCCAAAGTTTAAGCAATCCGTGATGGCAAGTGGTTTCGCACCTGATACGACAACATTACGTGCTGCTTCTGCTACCGCAATTTTACCGCCCACTTCTGGATCTAGATAAATATAGCGCGAGTTACAATCCGTCGTCATGGCTAAACCTTTGTTTGTTCCGCGAACGCGTACAACTGCCGCATCCGACCCTGGGCTTACCACAGTGCTTGTACGCACTTGGTGGTCGTATTGATCATAAACCCACTCTTTAGAAGCAATCGTCGGTTGTTTTAATAAAGCTGTTAAGGTTTCATTGAAATCCGTTACTTTTGGCTCTACGTTGTCCATTTGTTGGAACTCTGTAAAGTACGCAGGTACAGCTGAAGGCTTATGGTAAACCGGCGCATCTTCTGCAAGTGCGTCAACAGGAACTTCTGCAACAATTTCACCTTTATGTTTTAAACGCAATGTCGAATCATCTGTTACCGTACCAACTGTCACGGCATCTAACCCGTATTTCTCGAACAACTCAACGATTTCAGGCTCACGACCTGCTTTAACCACGATTAACATCCGTTCTTGAGATTCAGAAAGCATCATTTCGTATGCTGTCATCCCTGTTTCACGCTGTGGAATGTGATCCAAATCCATTTCAATACCAGATCCGGCTTTAGAAGCCATTTCGGCCGAAGAAGAAGTCAGTCCAGCAGCACCCATATCTTGAATCCCGATTAATGCATCTGACTTGATTAGTTCTAAACAAGCTTCAAGTAACAGTTTCTCCATAAACGGGTCACCCACTTGTACTGCAGGACGGTTTTTATCTGAGCCGTCTGTTAGTTCTTCAGAAGCAAAAGTGGCTCCGTGAATGCCGTCGCGTCCTGTTTTAGCGCCAACGTACATGACCGGGTTACCTGTACCTTTTGCAATTCCTTTTTGAATGTCTTCATGATTAATCAATCCGACACACATCGCGTTCACTAATGGATTGCCATCGTAACATTCATCAAATTGAATTTCTCCGCCCACTGTTGGGATTCCGATACAGTTTCCGTATCCCGCAATTCCCGCAACAACTTCTTCAAACAAGTATTTTACTCGCGGCGTTGTTAATTCACCAAAGCGTAATGAGTTAAGTAAGGCAATTGGACGTGCGCCCATTGAAAAAACGTCACGAATAATGCCGCCAACTCCAGTAGCCGCTCCTTGATAAGGTTCAATAGCCGATGGGTGGTTATGCGATTCCATTTTGAAAACGACCGCTTGTCCGTCACCGATGTCGACAATCCCAGCACCTTCACCAGGTCCTTGAAGAACACGTTCACCTTTAGTCGGGAATTTCGCAAGAACGGGTTTCGAGTTTTTATACGAACAATGCTCAGACCACATAACTGAAAACAAACCTGTTTCCGTGTAGTTTGGCAATCTTCCTAAAATCGTTTCAACCATTTCAAATTCCGCGTCCGATAAGCCCATTTGTTGATATACTTTTTGTTCTTTTATTTGAGCAGCATTTGGTTCAAGCATGACTGACATGTGATTCCCTCCACTGTTTAACGATTGATCTAAATAAAGCCAAGCCATCTTTGCCGCCGATTAACTCTGATACTGCACGTTCAGGATGCGGCATCATGCCTAGCACGTTTCCGCGTTCGTTGATGATTCCTGCAATGTTGTTTCGACTGCCGTTAAAATCATCTGCATACGTAAAGACGATCTGATTGTTTTCTTTAAGGTGATTGTATGTCGCATCATCGCAATAATAATTGCCTTCTCCGTGAGCGATTGGAATTTGGATTTCTTCACCTTGTTCGTATTCATTTGTGAACAAGGTATTGTTGTTTTCTACTTTCAATCCAACAGTACGGCACATGAACTTCAAGTTTTTATTTCGTAAAAGAACGCCTGGCAAAAGGCCCGCTTCCGTTAAGATTTGGAAACCATTACAGATTCCAAGAACCGGCTTGCCTGCTTCAGCTGCTTTTCTTACTTCATCCATGACTCCAGAGAATTGAGCGATCGCGCCGCAGCGCAAGTAATCGCCGTATGAAAATCCGCCTGGTAGTAAAATCCCGTCATAGCTGCTCAAATCTTTTGAGTCATGCCATACGTATTCTGCTTCTTCACCTAATTCATCTTTGACCGCATGGTACATATCCAAATCACAATTCGAGCCTGGGAAAACAATTACTGCGAATTTCATTGCGAGACAACCTCCTCAATTTCATAACGGTAATCTTCAATTACAGTGTTTGCTAAAAGTCGATGACATAATTCATTTACTAAAGAATCTACATTGCGTTCGCTGTCTTCAATAACCAATTCTAGGTATTTGCCAATTCGTACATCTGCCACTTCATCATAGCCCATTTTATGAAGAGAGCCCATAACTGCAGAACCTTGTGGGTCCAATACACTTTCACGTAATGTTACGTATACTTTTACTTTTTTCATGAGTGTTGTCCTCCTAGACGAGTTAAAATGAGTTCGTACGCTTCTGTCAAATTCCCGAGATTGCGGCGGAATACGTCTTTATCAAGCTTTTGTTTTGTTTTCATATCCCAAAGCCGGCAAGTGTCCGGCGAAATTTCATCTGCCAATAAGATTTGACCATTTTCATCTCGGCCAAATTCAATTTTAAAATCAACAAGATCTACGCCAATTTCTTTAAAAAAGCCGATTAACACTCCATTAATTTCGCGTGCCTTTTGCTTGAGCACTGCCACTTCCTCTGCAGTTGCCAGCTTTAGCATATCAACATGATCATCTGTAATTAGTGGATCGCCCAATTCATCATCTTTCAAATAGAACTCCACAACCGGACGGCTAATGGCCACGCCTTCTTCAATGCCAAGACGTTTGGCCATGCTGCCCGCTGTGATGTTCCGGACCACTACTTCCAATGGAATGATGCTTACACTTTGCACCAATTGTTCGTGATCAGACAATTGCTTAACGAAATGAGACGCAATGCCTGCTTCCTGCAATTTTGTGAAAATCAGTGACGTGATTTTATTGTTCAAAATGCCTTTCCCGGTAATTTCTTCTTTTTTCTCACCGTTGAAAGCCGTTGCTGAATCTTTATATTCCACCCACAAAATTCCCTGTTCATCCGTTGCATACAGACGTTTTGCTTTTCCTTCGTACAATAGCTGACCTTTTTCCATTTTCAGAAGCCCCCGTTTAGTTTAATCCAAGTCGGTTGAAAATCATGTCTACTTGTTGCAAGTGGTGATTGTAATCAAAGCAATCATCCAACTCTTCTTTAGATAGTTTAGCTGTAATCGTGTCATTTGCTTCCACAATTTTGCGGAAATGCGTTTGGTTTTCCCAAGCTTCCATCGCACATGGCTGAACGGTATCGTAAGCTGCCTCGCGAGCCATCCCTTTATCGATCAATGCCAACAACACACGCTGTGAATAAATCAATCCGAGTGTTGAATCCATATTGCGTTTCATGTTTTCAGGGAACACCGTTAAGTTTTTCACGATATTACCGAAACGATTTAACATGTAGTTAAGCGCAATCGTTGCATCTGGTAAAATCACACGCTCTGCTGATGAATGCGAAATGTCGCGTTCGTGCCATAAAGATACGTTTTCGTAAGCTGTTAGCATGTATCCACGGATTAAACGTGCAAGACCCGTCATGTTTTCAGAACCAATTGGGTTGCGTTTATGCGGCATTGCAGAAGAACCTTTTTGACCTTTTGCGAAAAACTCTTCTACTTCGCGTGTTTCCGATTTTTGCAATCCGCGAATTTCTGTCGCAAATTTCTCAACAGATGAACCAATCAATGCGAGTACACTTAAATACTGTGCGTGACGATCGCGTTGCAATGTTTGTGTGGAAATAGGTGATGCTGCAAGACCTAACTCTTTGCAAACATATGCTTCAACAAATGGATCAATATTAGCGTACGTTCCAACTGCACCAGACATTTTGCCTGTTTCAATTGAAGCTGCTGCCGCTTCGAAACGTTCTAAGTTACGTTTCATTTCTTCGTGCCATAATGCAAGTTTCAAACCGAAAGTTGTTGGTTCTGCATGCACACCATGTGTACGGCCCATCATGACCGTCATTTTATGTTCTTTTGCTTTATTCGCAAGAATTCCGATAAAGTTTGTTAAGTCTTTACGGATAATGACGTTTGCTTGTTTTAACAAGTAAGACAATGCGGTATCAACAACGTCTGTTGAAGTTAAGCCGTAATGAACCCATTTGCGTTCTTCGCCAAGCGTTTCGGATACTGCTCTTGTGAAAGCAACTACATCATGACGTGTTTCTTCTTCAATTTCCAAAATGCGATCTACTGAAAAAGAAGCGTCTTTACGAATTTTGGCTACGTCTTCTTTTGGAATATCTCCAATTTCAGCCCAAGCCTCACATGCTAGGATTTCTACTTCTAGCCATGCATTGTACTTGTTTTCTTCTGTCCAAATTGCGCCCATTTCGGGTCTTGTGTAACGTGCGATCATAAATTAGTTCCTCCAATTATTCTGGCCAAATGCCAGATCTATCTATTTCACCTAAAGTTGCCTCTAAGTCTTCCGTTAATATCGTAACATGTCCCATCTTCCGTTTCTGCTTTGCTTCGTCTTTTCCATACAAATGAATCGACCAATTTGGAAATTGTGCTATTTTTGAAGCAAGTGGCGCGACATGCTCACCTAACACGTTGACCATTACTGCTTGAGACCAAAGGATTGGCTGTCTTAGTGGCCAGCCACAAATGGCACGGATATGTTGATGGAACTGCGATATGTTTGTCGCTTCGATTGAATAATGACCTGAATTATGAGGACGTGGCGCCAATTCATTGACGATAATGCCACCGTCTTCTAACACGAACATTTCAACGGCTAATGTGCCTACCATATTGAGATGAGTCGCAATTTTCTCAGCTGCTTTTTTCGCCTCATCTATTGTCTTTTTATCGATTCTTGCTGGAACAATCGTCTCATGCAAAATATGGTCTTTATGAATATTTTCACCAATCGGCAAAATAGCTGTTTCACCGTGTACGTTGCGTTGAATAATAACGGAAATTTCTTTTGTAAATTCTACAAAAGCTTCAGCAACACATTCGCCATTTGTGAATAATCTTTTGGCTAAAGAAAGTTCTTCTATAGAAGAAACAGTTTGTTGCCCCTTGCCGTCATACCCACCTCGTGCTGTTTTCACAACGAATGGAAATGACAATTGACTACTTTTTTCTTTTAACTCTTCAAACGTAGAAGCTGTAACATAATCTGCCACGACAGCACCAGCTTCAGAAATCGCTTGTTTTTCAACAATTCGATTTTGTGTCACACGAATCAATTCAGAACCTTGCGGCACATAAGCGATTTCTGCTAATTTTGATAGCCCTTCTACATCTATATTTTCAAACTCATAAGTAATGACGTCACTCACTTCAGCTAACTCTTCTAACGCATGCTGATCATTAAACGGTGCAACAATTTGGATATCCGCAACTTGACCTGTTGGTGAATCCATAGCTGGATCGAGAACAGCAATTTTAAATCCTGCTTCTTTTGCAGCAAGCGCCATCATGCGTCCTAATTGACCGCCGCCGATAATGCCAATCGTTTGTCCAGGTAATATGGTTTTTGTCATACCAAATCCCCCGAACTTTCTAGAACTGCTGCTGTGATGCGATCTCTTCTTTCCTGCAATGCTTGTGCTGCCTGCTCATCTACCGTCCCCAGTATTTGCGCTGCTAGTAACCCCGCATTTACAGCTCCAGCTTTGCCGATAGCGACAGTCGCCACTGGAACTCCGCCAGGCATCTGAACGATTGATAATAAGGAATCTAAGCCGTTTAACGCTTTTGATTGAACAGGTACACCGATAACTGGTAAAGTTGTTTTGGCTGCTACCATACCTGGCAAATGAGCAGCACCGCCTGCCCCTGCAATAATCACGTGCAATCCACGTTCACGTGCTTGTTCTGCATAGCTAAACATTAAATCCGGTGTCCGGTGTGCTGAAACCACTTTCTTCTCGTAGCTTAACCCCAGTTCATCTAATACATCACACGCATGCTTCATTGTTTCCCAATCACTCGTACTTCCCATAATGACGCCAATTCGCGGATTCATCGATTGCACTCTCCTTTTAAAAAATAAAAAGTCCTTAAGTAAACTGCTCACATTACGTGAAAAGCAGTTTACTTAAGGACTGTAAATGATACGAATTTTAAATGATGGCATAAAGAAGCACATCCTTCGCTTTACGACCAATAAGTTGCTTTCCCGCATAGTCCGGACATTTACGGTGTCCTGGTAGAGACGCAGAAGCCAATTCTTCTGCATATATGGGGTATCCTCACTTATCATAACAAGACGACGAAACTACGTCAATGATAAAGTCGAACAATAAGTTATACAATTATTTAATCGTTCGTCTTTATAAGGTCTGACTTATCTTTATTCTAGTTTATCTCCTTTAAACTTGACGATTTGCCTAATAGGTACTGGTTGGCCATTTACTTCCTGAAACAGAGGCTCCTCTTTTCGTCCAACTGCTGCGTAGCCTTCCGCTTTCATCCGATCCAGACATTCCGAAATAGATTCATGTTCTTCAACTTCAAACCACACTGTATTCTTACTCATTTAAATAAGTTACCCCTTTTCACTGACTTTACCCAAAATCCGCCATGAATTGTTTTAGGTTCATACGCAATAATAAAAGCTTTTGGATCGAGTTCTTGAATCGCTTTGTATAGCTTTAGTTCCATTTTTCGCGGAGTTAAAATTTGCATCGATTGCCGATCCCCGTCACGCCCATTGGTATTCCAATCCGTGACACCGTAGCCTTTTTCGCGAAGTTGCTTAGGCAAATACTCTCCGGCTTCACTCGTAATAACGTTTACCGTAATATAACCAAGAGCCATTTTTTCCTCGATTTTAGAACCGATAACAACCCCTGATCCATAACCTAATGCATAAGCAACCAAGTTTTGAATTTGATCAAGATTATCAAGAACCAATCCAAGTCCTACTATGTATATAACAACCTCTACCATACTAACGGCTGCTGCTAAATAGCGATAGCCTTTTAACGTCATAATCATTCGCAATGTGAAAAAAGTTACATACACAATATTGATCGAAAAAATTATTAGCACCATAATCCATGGGTTTATATCCAATCTCTACACCCCTCTGATTTTCATTAACAATTAATTTTCATACTATGTTAAAAATCTTAAGAATGCAAGAGAGAAAAGCCTTGTGTATTAAGTGTTTGTCTAATGCTTCATATTTTTCTACTCCAAACGTTAGCACATCAAATTGTCTATAGCGAGTAACTATCAATTGGCTCTTTGTAGAGATAATAGAATTTTTATAAAATTGGTTAGGTAACGTGGCGGTAGTCGGTACTAATAGTGTGTCTTCGACTAACTACTTACTTTATTCTAAAAAATCCTTGAAAGTCAATTTCTAAAGAAACTCTAAAGAGTTTGATTTCCTGATTTAGTTGCTCGAAGTCTTTTAAATAAACTAACAGGTAAACAATCACTTTGATTTCGATTTACCGACGTTAGACCTAACTCTTTATATACGATACCCAAACAGCAATTCTTCGGTAAGCTTTACTACCTGTACAACACAAAATAACAATGCACAGAACTATGGCAAGTTACTATAGATAGATACAATAGCGTGTATTGTTTTCAAATTCACTCCAAAAGTTTCTTATAGAAGAACAGATTCCCGAACTTATCAGGTACTAAGATACTGCACAAAAACTTCCTAAGGACAAATAAGATGAAGTACTTGGTGACGCAGTTTCTCCTACTGCCAGCAGTTTCGGAAATGGTGGAACTTCCGCAGGAGTAGTACTCAACGCTTTCCAAAAAGAAAATATGATTATAAACAAATACAATCGGCCATCATAACGTTTGCTCAAAATTCTTAACTCGCTCTTTTTAGTGCATTCCACTCCCCTTATCGCAGGGAAAAATCGTCTTTCATAGGTGCTTTATCACAGCGAAAGGCTCGGCATTAAGCTCCATGTAAGCTACGTGCCGTATCGCGTGGTAGAAACACCGGTCTGATACACGATGGACCGATTAGCGAAAATTTGTCGACTCTCGGCTCATCCCGTTTCAAAACCCTATCTATTTCAACAGCAAATAAGATTTCGTTATCCAGACGAAAGAGAATGTCGTCTTATCGACCGCCTGCTGGAAAAAAATGCATTGTCACACGCGACTTTACTTACCCGCTAAGCACGTCACAATCGCGCTCACTGAATCGGCATCGTCTCTTCTTTTCACCTGGCCTTGAAGAACATGAAATCCGGGTTTCACCAGTCTGTAACGTTTCGGTCAAAGCAATCGCTACCATGTGTAAAACGCGCTGAGGCCATCTAATCCTTTTCTCCTAAATCAAACAACACTTCTATGTACTAAAGCTTCTCAGTCAAACGTATAAGACACAAGCATCTAGCTGTTTGAGATACCGATTATGTGTCTTTGTGAAGTTGTATTCGTAAATTGTCAATTCAAGTCGAACATGGCAAGAAATTCATGAACACTTCAAAGGGCGTATTGTAATTCAATATTTTCCGGGGAACTTGGTGGAATACCAGTAGAAAGTTTGAGATCTCTTTTTAGGTCATGCGGCTAAAGTCGATGCCTTTTGGATACGTGCGCCGAATACCACCGTTACTCTTCTCATTCGTGCCACGCCGACCAGGAACACTCAAATCCGAGAAGTAAAACGGGATCTCTACGCTTTCTCCACATCGATCTAGCCGTGAAATTCCATGCCCCGGTCGACGGTAATGGGTTTCACCACTTTTTTTGGCAGGTTTTTCAACACATGGATGATGGCCTGTGTGGTTTCACTTGCCGTTTTCGCAGCTAACTTATAGTTCTTCTCAAAACGGGTGGTACGTTCCGTCAATGTGAAAATCTGGCTCTTGTGCGATTTGCCGATAACGCTATCGATTTCCCAATGTCCCACTTGGCTTCGAGGCGCCAAACGTACATGGATCTTTTTCAGACAAGGCAGCTTGCCTCGCGGTTCACCTCGTTACTCTTTAACTTTCTTTGCGGATCAGTAGCTTTTGGGACAGGTTGAACAAGCCGAGAGTCCCGTACCGGTAATGCTCGAAACACGGATGGGAAAAGATTTTTGATGCATTTTCCAGTACCGTCCGACGAGGCATTCTGGTGACCAGTCGTGCTTTAGTTTGACAGGTTATAATCGACATCTTCTTGATTGACCGATCGTCTATCACGTCTGGCTTTGTAATCAGCCTGTGCCAACAGAGCGTGGCAAAGCTTACAGCGTTTCACTTCATAGTGGATGGTGCTTTTGCTTCGTTCTAGCTGTTTCGCTATATAGGACAGTAATATTTTCTTTCAGACAATAACACTCGATTCGCACACCTTCCCGTAATATCACAGGGGCATCGCTCATTTGGGAACACTCCTTTAGTTGATTCGCATTAACTACGGTGTATCCACTTGAGCTATTTTTATTTTCTAAGTGTTTGACTGGCTACGATAATCTACAATTTTCTTTTAAGAAACTGTCCAAACACCAGTTTTGTCGCTTATCAGCTTCCGACGCATGCTGTTGACCGACAACTTTATATGTGATTTGACTGTAAATCCTTATGGCATTTTTGCACGAGCAGGTTGTATTCAATAGCACAACCCTCATGTATTACTTAATCAAAGTGCATGAAGATTTACTTCATTATTTTCTTCACACAAAAAAAGCCGTTACCGGAATCGGTAACGACTTTTTTTCATGTGCCCAGCGACGTCTTACTCTCACAGGGGGAAACCCCCAACTACCATCGGCGCAAAAGAGCTTAACTGCCGTGTTCGGGATGGGAACGGGTGTGGCCTCTTTGCCATCATCACTGGACTATTTGGTTTTGAAAGACAAGATTTATTATACCAGTGGTACTGGTTTTTTTCAAGCTTTTTTTACAAAAACTTGGGCTTATTCTTTCAAAACTGGATAAACGACAGGTGAAACAAGCAAGTTTTTTCGCATACAGTGTGTTGGTTAAGTCCTCGATCGATTAGTATTCGTCAGCTGCACGTATCGCTACGCTTCCACCTCGAACCTATCTACCTCATCGTCTTTGAGGGATCTTACTTGCTTGCGCAA